>JAZRJH010000156.1:0-11982 GCA_045645685.1 Acutalibacteraceae bacterium | reverse complement strand
TATGCCTCTGTAGCTCAGTTGGTAGAGCAGTGGACTGAAAATCCACGTGTCGTTGGTTCAATTCCGACCGGAGGCACCAATAGGTGCGGATGTAGCTCATCTGGTAGAGCGCCACCTTGCCAAGGTGGAGGTAGCGAGTTCGAGCCTCGTCATCCGCTCCATTTATTTTTAATATGGTGCCATAGCCAAGTGGTAAGGCAGAGGTCTGCAAAACCTCGATTCCCCAGTTCAAATCTGGGTGGCACCTCCAGAAAGAAAAGCACTTCGAAAGAAGTGCTTTTTCTTTTTATTCAAAAGGCTCCGCCTTGATTTTGTTGTAATTTTATAGTACAATCGTCAGAACAGGCGAAAAAGGAAATATATTATGACTGCTTTTGAATTCTTAAATAAATCGGCTTCTTTCAGTACTGTATCAATACAGATACTTTAATGATGGAAGAGATACAATTTAAATCCGAATATCAAGGCAAAGGTGTTTTCAGAAAGTTGTACAGCTTCGTATTTTCAAATATAAAATCAGATATTGATTTTATTGAAGTATATGCGAACAAAAATAATGTCAAATCTATCGGTATATTAGAAAAATTCGGACTTTCAAACATCGGACTGAATGGGAATGGTCGTTCTTATCATTTTCATGGCAGCTATGATGATTTGATAATGTGGTATAACGGATGAGCATATTTACAAAAATTGTAAATCAGACAGAAAGGGAAGCGGATTATGTCAGTTACAAATGATATGGATTTAACGTTGAAAGGCAATAAAGATGAATGTGAGCGTTTTATCTTGAAATTAGTTGAGAAAAATTATTTTGACGCTGTTAACGTAGGTGGTATTTATATATCCAGTTTTAATGTCGAGTCAACTATGGAAAAGATAAAAAAACAAATATTAAATAAACGGAAATTTAAAAATACCGTTTATATCACAGCGGGCGGCCCTTATGGCCGATTTGATTTACTTGATGGATTGTACTTCATTTTCTCAGAAATATGTAAAGAAATACCGACTGTGGAGTTTGAAGGCACGGTGGATAGTTCCTACGACTGTGATGGCTGTCGCAATATAGTTGATTTTTATTATAGTGACAGAAAATTAAAATTCGAAGACAGCGAATATTTTTATGAGAATCAGGGGGATTTGTATTACGACTATATATTAGAAAATCTGCCCTATGATATTTTCATCACTTTGTTCAAATTGGATTGTGAGAAATTTGATGAATGGGATTATAACGATATAATTCTGTGTTACTTTTGTTGTGATTGTTGCTTTTGTTCCGGTGAGTTCTTTGACAGAAATTATGATAATTTGAAGAAAATATTACCGCAAAGCCAATTGCTAGAGAGTGAATTTGATGATGTTATAAATAAAATTGAAGAAATGAATGTTATCACATATGCTGAATTTCGTCTTCAGATCGGTGACCCTGTGCCTGATAAAGAAAAGTGGACAAAATATACTTATGAGATATAAAAACAAAAGGCGGTTGCTTTTTTGCAACCGCCAACATTTTTATTTTATCACACCGAAAATCAACAGTCAATATTTTTCAATCAACTTATACCGTCAGCACCATAAAATCTCCGTCTTAAACAATTTGAACGGTTCAACTTTGTGTAACATTCCGTCTTGAAAACACTCTGAATTCATGCTATATTATAGTCAAGGAAAGGGTGATACCAATGAACAGGTAACAACCTGAAATCCGAAAAAATATATTCGGATTATTCAAAGAAAGAGAGGTTATCCAAAGATGTTAGATATCAAGAATTCAGCGAAATAACCCTTGGCTGTATGTGTAAAGAAACATCAGTCAAGGGTTATTTCTTTTTGTCAGCAAAATAAGTACTGTTTTATGCAAAAAACACTTGATTTTTATTTGGATTTGTAATATAATCTTCAAGCATGAATTAAATATTTCGGGGTGTAGCGCAGTTGGTAGCGCGCTTGGTTCGGGACCAAGAGGCCGTGGGTTCAAATCCCGCCACTCCGACCAAAAAGTCAGTCAACACTTTTGTGATGGCTGGCTTTTTTAATTGAGGGATTTGAAGGACGAGCGGCACAGAGCAACAGTCCGGTGGACTGTTGTGACCGCGAGCGACCAAGCCGCCGCAGCGGCGCGAGTCAAATCCCGCCACTCCGACCAAAAAGTCAGTCAACACTTTTGTGATGGCTGGCTTTTTAAATTGAGGGATTTGAAGGACGAGCGGCACAGAGCAGCAGTCCGGTGGACTGTTGTGACCGCGAGCGACCAAGCCGCCGCAGCGGCGCGAGTCAAATCCCGCCACTCCGACCCAAAGATGATAATCCGAACCCTCTCTTCAAAGTAGGAAATGGTTCGGATTTTTCTTTTATACAGTATTTCGTAATAAGAAAATAGAGTCAAAACTCATCGCCGCCGAATTAAGATTTATGTTAATAAATGTTTATTAAATACACTTTATTTTCTATTTACTGTTGATTAATATAAAATATATGATAAAATATTAAGTTAGATGAATATTTGATTTATGGAGGTTATGGCCATGAAAAAGTCCCCCAAATCTTTGTTGGCAATGATATTAATACTTGTTTTTGCGGTTGTACTTTTGCCTGAAATCAAGAATGATTTCGGATTCGGTAAGTTGTATGCGGCAGAAAACAGTATTAAATACACCACCACTGCAACCGAAATTGATACCATGGTATATCCGACCCCTGCTCCGACTACCCACGAATCCACGGATACAGTTGCTGCTACCACTTCCTTACCTACATCAGGTCAATGCGGTGACAATCTGACATGGTCACTTGATGTGAGCACAGGCGTTCTTACAATCGAAGGTACTGGCGATATGTGGGATTATGACAGTTTGAACACATCTATACCGTGGCAAAGAAATGATTATTATCGGACAAAAATAAATAAAGTTTATATATCTTATGGCGTAACAAGCGTTTGCAGTTATGCATTTTCATCATGCTTTAATATTACAGACGCAACAATTTCCAACAGTGTTACAACTATCGGTGATTACGCATTCTGGAAAACACCTAATCTCAAACAGATAAACATTCCCTCAAGTGTCACAAGCATCGGCGAATGTGCTTTTGGCGGTTGTACCGATATGACCAAAATTATTGTCGATAAGGATAATAAACATTATGTAAATGACAGTTCTTACGCTTTATATGATATTGATAAAACAAAGCTTATTCAATATCCATGCGGTAACATAAAGTCGAACTACAAAATCCCCGACGGTGTAACAACAATTTGTGTCTGTGCATTTGCTTATAACGATGTTCAGAATATATTGATTCCCGACAGTGTCGAAACTATAGAATCCGGAGCGTTTTACGGAGTATCTCTTCAGAATATTTATTATACCGGAACAGAAAAAGACTGGGATAACATTTCAATCAATATTGAAAACAACGACATTCTTTCAAAAGTCAAAGTTCGTTTCAATGCTTCGGAATCCGATATGACAGAACCAACAACGGTTCATACAACTGAATTTTCCTCCCCGATCGCAACCGCATCAGGTCAATGCGGTGATAATCTCACATGGGAGTTTGACGAATCCACAGGCACTCTCACCATCAGCGGCACGGGGGATATGACAGCCTGGTCGACTTCCGAATATATTCCGTGGGGTAATAAACGTTCGTTGATAAAAACCGTAACAATCACCGACGGTGTAACAAGCATAGGAGATTTTGCTTTTGATGCTTGCGAAAATCTCGCAAGCATCAAAATTCCCGATAGCATAACAACCATAAGGCACTGTGCATTTGCCGGTTGCGAAAACCTCACAAGTGCCATTATTCCTGACGGCGTAACAAGAATTGAAGATGGTGTATTCCTAAGGTGTAAAAATCTTACAGATATAACCATTCCCGACGGTGTAACAAGCATAGGTAGTGGTGCATTCTCCGGTTGTCATGCTCTCGAAAACATAACAATTCCGAACAGTGTAACAAGTATTGGGTTTGAGGCGTTTGGTGATTGTGACGGCCTTGAAAGCGTAACAATCCCCGAAAGTGTAACAAGTTTCAGTTGTGCATTTGTTGCTTGCGACAGCCTTACAAATATAACCGTTGATCCGGCAAATCCGGAATATTCAAGTGATGAGAACGGTGTTATGTTCAATAAAGATAAAACAATATTGGTTCAGTATCCTGCAGGAAACACAAGAGCAAGTTATGTGATTCCTGACAGTGTATCATGTATCGATCAACGTGCATTCTGTGGTGATAAAAATCTTAAAAATATAACCATAGGCAACAATGTTCATTCCGTCTCTTATTATTCGTTTGTTGCTTGCGACAGTCTTGAAAGCGTAACAATAGGCAACTCTGTAGTCAACATCAATGAATCGTTCCTCCGTTGCAAAAACCTTAAAAATATAACTGTTGATTCCGCAAACCCTTCATATTCGAGCGATGAATACGGTGTTTTGTTCGATAAGGATAAAACGGAATTGATACAGTATCCTGTAGGAAACACAAGAACAAGTTATGAAATTCCCGACAGTGTGTCAAAAATATGCTTTGCTGCATTTGATGAAAGCTCTTTTCTTGAAACAGTAACAATTCCCGACAGTGTAACAAGTATTGAACATTCAGCGTTTAGTGGTTGCTACAACCTGGAATATGTTCATTTACCAGCAAGCGTTACTGCAATAGACGGGGAATTTTTAAGCCGTACCGCCGCTTACATCTGCGCTGAAACCGAGGATTGTTATGCAAAAACATATGCAGAGAAACACGGAATCGAATTCAGAGTTTGCGAAGGTATTCATTTCGAAAATCTTCCCGAAATAATTACCGACAAATGCGGTGATAATCTCATATGGACTCTCAACACCCAAAAAGGTGAACTCGTAATCAGCGGTACAGGCGATATGTGGGAATTTGACGGAGAAACACCCTGGTATCCTTACAGATCCCTGATAGAATCCGTTGTTGTTGAAGAAGGTGCAACAAGCATCAGCAACCGTGCATTTGCATGGTGCAGCAACATTGAAACCGCCACTCTTCCCGACAGCCTTGTAACTATCGGCGGATACGCATTCATGGGTTGCGAAAATCTTGAAACCTTAACACTCGGAAAAGGCATTGAAACCATCGGAGAAGGCGGAATCAGTCTTTGCAGAAATCTCAAAAATATCAGAATGTACGAGGGTGTGACCTCTGTCGGCGACTGGGCGTTTGCATATAACGACAGCCTCGAATATGTTCATTTCCCGAAGAGCGTTACCGAAATCGGCGATAATATTTTTGACACCATTACTCCTTACATCTGCGCCGAAACAAAGAATTGCTATGCAAAAACATATGCAGATGAAAACGGAATCGAATTTCGCCTTTGTGCTGACCACAGAGAAGTTCCCGATGTCAACGATAAAATATGCGGTGAAAATCTGACATGGTCGCTTGATATCGAAACGGGCGTTCTTACCGTCAGCGGTACGGGAGATATGTATAATTACAGTTCTTCCGAAGCTGCTCCATGGTATTCTCACCAGCCTTATATCAAATCCGTTGTTATCAAAGACGGCGCAACTTCAATAGGCGATTATGCATTTACCGATTTGCCGAATCTCACAAAAGTTTCCATGGCAGACACCGTTCTGACTATCGGACACTATGCATTCGAAGACTGTATCGGTCTTAAAGATGCCGAAATCAGCAAAAACGCCGTGAGCATTGGCGCAGACGCTTTCGATAACTGCCAAAGTCTGACAAGTGTAATCATTCCCGACAGCGTAACAAAAGTGAGCATCTATGCTTTCAGCAGTTGTGATGCTCTGGAAAGCGTTGTTATAGGCGACGGTCTTGAAGAAATAAGTTCACACTGTTTCTATAATTGCGGTAAACTTAAATATATAGAAATCGGAAGCAACGTAACTAAAATATGCAGCAATGCATTTACTCTTTGTTCTGATTTGAAAACTGTTGTTCTTCCGAAAACATTGGAAAGTATTGCTGCATATGCTTTTGATTATTGCAACAAATTAAGCAGCGTTTATTATGAAGGCACATGGGAAGAATGGTGCGAAATAACATTCGGATATTATAACAGCGATCTTCTCAACGCTTCGATTTATTGCAATGCTTCTGCCGAAGATGTGCCTGACGACGGCACAAATCCCGATTCTCCCGAGAATAATTTCGAATGGAATCTCAATAAATCAACAGGCATTCTCTATATCTACGGAAAAGGTCCGATGAAAAACTATTACGGAACCGTTGCTCCCTGGTATATTTATCAGTCGCAGATAAAGGAAGTCATTATTGAAGAAGGTATAACCACCATCGGCGATTATGCATTCAATGATTTCCCCGGAATCGTAAGCGTTTCATTGCCCCAGAGCCTTGTTTCCATCGGCGATTATTCGTTCGAAGACTGCAAAAATCTTGAATACATAAATATCGGCAACAAGGTGAAGTCAATCGGTGATTTTGCTTTCTCAAACTGCGACAGACTCACGAATCTGACAATTCCCGGCAGCGTGACTGATTTCGGAGCATATGCATTCTCAGACAGCGGAGTTCAGAATGTGAACTTCGGGCGCGGACTTGAAAAAATCGGTTCAACCGCATTTGAAGGATGTCTTGATCTTCGCAAGCTGATAATAGGAGAAGATGTTGAACAGATAGGTTTTCAGGCATTCTGGAATTGCCTGAATCTGAAAACCGTTTACATTCCTTTGAGTGTAACAAGTATTCAGTATTCCGCATTTGAAAATTGCGACGACATAACCGATGTGTATTATGAAGGCTCAGAGAAGGATTGGGAAGCAATAACCTACGGCTATAATAACAGCGCTCTTCTCCGAGCAACAATTCATTTCGGTGCATCGGTAAATGATATTCCCGAAGAAGAAACAACATTGCCTGATGTAACATATCCTGATTATCCCGAAGAGTCAACCACCGTGTTGCCGACCGAACCTGTAAGTGGTGTTTGCGGAGATAATCTGACATGGGAGTTTAATCCCAAAACATCAACTCTCACCGTCAGCGGTAAGGGTGATATGTATGACTATGCTTCGTTTTATTCTTCTCGCCCAAGCTCGCCATGGGGAGAATTCAATTGGCATATAGAGAGAATTATTATATCTGACGGCGTAACATCTGTTGGTGATTTCGCTTTCTATTGCCATTGGAATGTTGTTGATATTTCAATTGCAGACACAGTAAAAGATATAGGATACGCATCTTTTGCAGGCTGTAACAGTCTTGCTGAGATAACAATTCCCGAAAATGTTAATAGCCTCGGAAAATATTCAATCGCATATTGTTATAATCTTGAAAGGGTTACTATTCCTGCCTCAACATCAACAATTGCAGACAATGCATTTTATCTGGATTACAATCTTGTGAGAATCACGGTTGACGAAGGCAACAACTATTATTCAACCGATGAATACGGTACTCTTTTCAATAAGGATAAAACCAAACTCATCAAATATCCTACGGGTAACAAAGCATCTGAATATACAATTCCTGAAACTGTAGAGATAATCTGCGACGGTGCATTTATAGCCGGTTATAATCTCAAAAATATAACCATCGGAAGCAATGTTGAAATAATCGGAAACAATGCCTTCGAAAATTGCGATTCACTCAGTAAGATAGTTATCCCTGACAGTGTAACAAGAATCGGAGCGGGGGCTTTCAATTGGTGTCAGACACTTGAAACTGTTGAAATAGGCAGTGGTGTCAGTTCGATTTCGAAAGGTACATTTGACAAGTGCTATTATCTTAAAAGCTTTTATGTCAGCAAGGATAATAAGTTTTACACAAGCGACGGTTACGGTGTGCTTTATAACAAAGACAGAACAACGCTTATTCAGTATCCTTCAGGTAGTTTGAGAACGGGCTACATGATCCGCAACTCGGTTGAGAAAATCCACTATAATGCTTTATATGACAGTATATTCCTTGGGACTATTTCTTTCACAGGAACAGAAGAAGAATGGTTAAGAATAGCTCCCAATATGAGAACAGGAATAAGTGTTTACTACGGAATTAATGAAGATATCGAGCCTGAATATTCAACTGTAACCGACAGACCTACAACAACAGTCAGGTTTTTGTATCCCTTGCCTGCATTGACAATGGAAGAAAATTCCACATCAGGTTATTACACTACATCCGCTACAGAAAAACAGACAACAGCTAAATATCCTGCAACAACCTGCGCAACTACTGCAAAATATCCCACAACCAGACCGACAGGGCCGTATACAACAGGTGTTATAGTATATCCCACAACAACGGGCGTTGCATATCCCGATGTTGGAACTACGGTTGCGAATACTACAGGCAAATATCCTTCAACAACAGCATCTTTGACAACAAATGCAACGACTGCAGAGGCGGTTGTTACTCTTAAACCGGGTCAGACTGTTATCAACGAGGGAACAACAAAGAAGCCTTCAACAACCAAAGCAACAACCAAAGCGCCCGAAACAACAACCACTACAAAACCCACAGAGAACACCCACACCCACACATCCCAGCTCGTTGTAGTTCCCGCAAGTTGCACGGTCAACGGCATGAAATATACCGTTTGCAGGGATTGCGGTGAGCCTATGGGCGAAATAACCGTTGTTGTTGCCGAAGGTCACAAAGCAGGGGAATGGATAACCGTTCTTGAAGCAACAACAGAATCTGTCGGAAAACAAATCAGAAATTGTATTCTTTGCGGTGAAAAAGTTGACGAAAGAGAAATTCCGAAACTTTCAACTGTTGTTGACGAAAAAACAGGCATATCAATTGATTATTCCGCTGAAGATTATGACGGTGAGGTTGAAATCACGGTCAAAGAAACTTTTGACGGCACAGCGTTTGACATTGTTGACACATCTCTGGCGTCATCGCAGAAATTTATCTGCGATATCGTTATGACCGTTGACGGAAACGAAACTCAGCCTGAAGGCAAAGTTACTGTCAGAATTCCCTTGCCCGATGGTTATGATTACACAAGAACCTTTGTTTATCATGTTGATACAGCTACGGGAAATCTTGAAAAAATGCAGGCAGAGTATGTTGACGGATATCTTGTGTTTGAAACAACTCATTTCAGTTATTATGCGGTAGTTGAAGAACTTGCTGTTGAAATCCGTAATCCCTCAGCAAAAGTTATTGAATACGGAAACGCCATTGTTCTTCATGCCGATTTTGAAGGCGATTTGCCGAAGGGTTGGAAAATCAGATGGACCGCATCAAACGATAACTTCTCTTTCTCTGTTTCACAAGACGGAAAAACCTGCACGGTATCTCCCGAAAAGAGCGGTGACACAACCTTTACCGCAACTGTTTATAATTCAAACGGAAAAGAAATCAGCAAAGATGAGCAGACAATGACATCAAAGGCAGGAATTTTCCAAAAGATAATTGCATTCTTTAAGAAACTGTTTGGTCTCACCAAAACAATTCCTCAGATTTATAAAGGCATATTATAAAATCGTTACCCCGTACAGGTTAAACTGTGCGGGGCAGCCTTTGTTACAAACAAAATTTTGAAAATATTATTACACAATTGAATCTGGAAGAAAAACATAAATTTCATATTTGATTTTATGAAAAATTCAAGGCAGGGATTAACCCTGCCTTTTTGTTTCTGTAATTGTGCTGTCAGCTGAAATGTTGCTGCAAGTGTGCTGACAATCAGGGAATAATCAATTGACACTGTGATTTATATTTGCACCTTTACAGCTCTGAAAACAATAACAACTCCATCGGCAAGACCGACAGAGTTGTGCAAATTGTAATTTGATTATTTGTTTTCTTTTTGCCTTATCTTCATCCTGTGCCAGTTTACATATCCGTAAATATCATTTGCCAGAAATGCGGCAAAACAAACAACAACCGAAATATATCTGATATCCGAAAAACTTGCGAGAATCCACAGAATAATCAACACAATATCGTTTGAAGCATAAGCTATTGCAAAATAAGGGCTTCTTCTGAAAGTCAGGTACACAGCAATAAAACTTGTTGTGACAGAAAGCGTGCTCGGAATAATATTTGCTGTGTTAAAATATTTCAGAATAAAATAAAACAACACAGTTATTGCCGATGTCAGAATCAGCATGAATGCAGTTTCTTTTTTGTTGATTGAATTGACTTTAACCTCTGCTCTGTTGCCTTTATAAGGGTTTCTCAGCCATGATATTAATGCAAAAACAGCCATCGGCATTGTCATTCCGAGATATGTAATCATTTCGCCGTAATAATTGAATGTATATGATATTACTCCGTAAAGCAAGCTGAATATTACCATCAGCAACTGACCGAAAGGATTCCCTTTTGCGTTGAATATAAGCGATGTCACTCCGATTAATGAAGCCGCTAATGTAAGATAATTCTCTCTGTCAAACAAACAGAATGAAACGGCAATCAGAATAACCGATGAGCACCACAGAATTATTTCGGCTTTTGAAAAATATTTTTTCAACTTAAAAACACTCCTGAAAAAAGCATCCGCTTGCACATCTTCAAAGACCTAACGATGTGCACACCAATGCCTATGCATTTCACTACCCGGTGGCAGTTAAATATTCATTTTTGAAGATTATATCACGGAATATCTTCTTGCGCAACCGAAAATTACGATTCGTTAACGATTTTTCCTGTTATATGTTCGGGCCGCAATTCATAACAGACAGTATCTTTTGTGAATTTTTGAATTTCAGAATCAATATATCCGATATCAGAAGTGAATTTAAGACTCAGTCGGCGGAATATTCGGGCAGATTTTTCGGTGTCTTCAACAATATACATTCTGCCGAAAATAATCACACTGCTGATATTGAGTGCCCATTCTCCGTCTTTTTTATATCCTTCATCATACACACAAAACGAAACTTTGTTATCAGATGATATGGCATCGGTCTTGTGACCTTTTTTGCCGCTGTGAAAGTAAATATATCCGTTTTCTTCGTCATACCAGAAGTTTATCGGCAAGCCGTAAGGATAACCGTTTTCACCGTTTACAGACAAAACGCCTCTTTTTTCTGTTTTCAGTATTCTGATGATCTGTTCCGATGTAAGAGCTTGTTTCTTTCTCGAAATTTCTCTGAACATAATTGATTTCACCTCTGTGAAGAATTGTTGCACATCCGTATCATTCCGTATAAAGTGTAACGGGACCGTACAGTCCGCCTGACACGGAGTCTTTTGCATAGTCAAGCTCTGCTTCAAAATAAGGAGAAAGCTCTTTAATGCTCCATTTATCAAAATAATCGGTGTTGATATACCAATCAGCCGATGTGTTGGTTACAACTATTTTAAGCATATTTTCTTTTTGAAGCAAGCCTGCAGGTATTTTCAGGCTGTAAGGCGGCATTAAAGTAGTTCCCAAAAATATATTGTTAAGATATACCGAAGCTGTAAAATGCACTTCGCCAAGGTTGATTATGCCTTCTTTTCTTGATTTTTCGTCAGGAAGAGTGAATGTTGTTTCGTAAACACCGCTTCCCGAATAAGAATTGCCGAGCAGACAAGACCAATCGCCGAGGGTCAGGGGAGTCACATTGTCGGAATGAGTTATATTATCAAATCCGTTTTCGCCGCAGATAAGTTCGGTTTCTCTTCGGAACATAAACTCGTTTGCGATATCAAATCTGCAATTGAATTCTTTTTTGTTATCTGCATCATAATTTTCATCTGTCAGCAACACAACAGCTGTTTCACCCGTGGCAAGAGAAATGTTCAGAACTCCGTTTTCGGTTTGCAAGTGCTGCAATTTACCGCTTTCCAAATCGAGCAGATAACCCTTTGATGACGGAATACTGACATGATGATCATTGCATTCTTCTGATTCTTTGAAAAGAATGAAAATTTCAGCGTTTTCTGCTTTTCTGTGCATTGCACGCAATCCTGCACCATCAACCTTAACTGCGGGGTCAAGAGAATAAGGTTCATGCAAAACTTTTCCGCCGCAATCTGTGAATTGACTCAATGATTTTTGTGTTG
>JAZRJH010000155.1:0-12166 GCA_045645685.1 Acutalibacteraceae bacterium | reverse complement strand
ACAAACTGCAAGCAGATCAAGCGTCTTGTTCCTTACAAATAATTCGGAACTTTGTAAAACAACTTAAAGATTAACGGAGGATATAAAAAATGGCTCGTATTAAAGGCGCTATAATGACTCGCAAGAGAAGAAATAAAGTACTCAAGATGGCTAAGGGCTACTACGGCTCAAAGAGCACTCTTTTCAAGACTGCTAAGCAGGCAGTTATGAAGAGCGGTAACTACGCTTACATCGGCAGAAAGCAGAAGAAGCGTGATTTCCGCCGTCTTTGGATCACAAGAATCTCAGCAGCTTGCCAGGCAAACGGCATGAACTACTCAACATTCATCAACGGTCTCAAGAAGGCTGACATCAGCCTCAACCGCAAGATGCTTGCTGAAATCGCTGTTGCAGATCCCGCTGCATTCACAGCTCTCACAGAAAAGGCTAAGGCAGCTCTCAACTAATCATAGCAATCAATATCAGAGATGTGGCATATGTTACATCTCTGATTGTTTGTTTTTAAACGCAATTTTTTTCGCTGAAATCCTGCAAATTTTTTCAACAAAAAACAACATATAAAAGGTATCAAATATATGGCGATGGAAAAAATAACCGCACGCACAAATGAAAAAATCAAGCACGCAGTCCGTCTTGGAGAAAGCGCTTCACTCCGCAAACAGGCAGGGGAATTCTTTCTCGAGGGCGCACGGCTTTGTTTTGATGCCGTTCAGACGGGAATCGGAATAAAGCAGGCATTCTTCACCGCAAAGGCGCTCATTAAATATTCGGAATATACCGAAAGCATAATCGCAAAAAGCGATGTGTGCTATGAAATAAGCGCAGAAGTTTCGCAGAAACTTTCGGACACGGAAAATCCGCAGGGAGTTTTCTGCATCTGTGCGATGAGAAGCGATGTTTCAACCGTGCTCAACCCCAAGGGCAAATATATTGCGCTTGAAAATCTGCAGGACCCGTCAAATCTCGGTGCGGTCTGCAGAAGTGCCGAAGCACTCGGTCTTGACGGTCTTATCGTCAGCGGCGGATGCGATGTCTATAACCCCAAGGCACTCAGAGCGGCAATGGGCTCTTCTTTGAGAATCCCCGTTATAACCGCCGAAAATCTTCCTGATTTAATCAGGGAAGCAAACGCTTCGGGAATGCAGACTCTCGCTTCCGTGCCCCGAAGCACGGCAACCGATATCCGCAAAGTTTCCATGGACGGCGGAGTAATCTGCTGTGTCGGTAACGAAGGCTCGGGTCTTTCCGAAGAAACAATCTCGGAATGCACATCCCCCGTCACCATCCCCATGAGCGGCAGAGCTGAATCATTCAATGCTTCTGCGGCGGCGGCAATTCTTGCATGGGAGCTGAAGCGATGAAAACAGAGAAAAAATATTGGGTGTGGCTTTCGCTGATTCTCGGAGTGTCCGCTGAAACCGATGATGTTTTCTCGGCATTCAGAACGCCCCTTGATATTTATAATGCAAGCGCAAAAGAGCGTGTGCAGGCAGGTGTTTTCACCGCAGGTCAGCAACAGAGATTTGATGTTGTGACTCTCGCAGATGCCGAAAAGGTTATTGCGCAATGCGAAGAAAACGGCTGGGAAATCGTAACGCCCGATGACCTTGTTTATCCCGCAGGTCTGAGAATGATAAGCGATGCACCCGTTGTGCTCTATGTTGACGGCGATTTGTCCTGCTTGCGGGGCAAGGTTATGATAGCCGTTGTGGGCACAAGAAAGCCCGGAATCGAAGGCGTGGATATCACCCATAATATCTGCACAGACCTTGCGGCGGCAGGTGCGGTGGTGGTCAGCGGCGGCGCAATGGGAATCGACTGCGCAGCGCATGAAGGTGCACTCTATGCAGGCGGAAAAACCGTTTGTGTGCTCGGATGCGGTCTCGGAACAAAATATCTTATGGAAAACGAAGCAATGCGCCGTGATATCAGCAAAAGCGGTGCGGTTATTTCGGAATTCCCGCCGTTCACTCCCGCTTCCAGAATAACTTTTCCGAAAAGGAACAGAATCATTTCGGGAATCAGCCATGCTCTTCTTGTTGTTGAAGCAGGCGAAAACAGCGGTTCGCTTATAACGGCAAAAAGCGCAAGGACTCAGAAGAGAGTTGTTTTTGCAATTCCCGGAAGCGTTACCACAAGCGCTTACACGGGTGCAAACAGACTTCTTAACGAAGGAGCAAAGGCAGTCACAAGCGCAAAAGAGATTCTCGGCCCGTTTTCGGATATGTATCCCGACAGACTTCAGATGAATCTTATCGGAACAATAAAATACGGCGAAAAATCAAAAGACGTTCCGTCGGGTATTGACCCCGATATGGTGAAGGTCTATAATTGTCTTGGCAATGAACCCGTTCATTTTGACGATATCATAGCGGCAACGGGTCTGAGTCAGACAAAGGCTGTTATGGCAATTATGCAGCTTGAAATGGCAGAACTTGTCATTGAAACAGAAAGCAAAAAATATATCTTAAAATAAATTGTTTTTACAGGAGTAAGTAAAATGTCAAAGCTTATTATCGTTGAGTCGCCTGCCAAGGCGAACACAATTAAAAAATATCTCGGCAAGGATTTTGATGTTGTTGCTTCAAAAGGACATATCAGAGATTTGCCTGCCGCAAAACTCAGCGTTGATGTAAAGAATAACTTTGCACCCAAATATGCTCTCATCAAAGGCAAAGAAAAGCTCGTCAAAGAGCTTAAGGATAAAGTTGATTCCAGCGAAGCAGTTTATCTCGCAGCCGACCCCGACCGTGAAGGAGAAGCAATTTCATGGCATCTTGCAACAGTTCTCGGTCTTGACCTTAACACGGCAAACCGAGTAACTTTCAATGAAATCACAAAAACAGGTATTGCCGCAGGTATGGCAAACCCCAAGAAGGTCAACACAGATCTTGTCAACGCTCAGCAGGCAAGACGAATTCTTGACCGTCTTGTAGGTTACAGACTCAGCCCGTTTGTTTCGCAGAAAATCCGAAGAGGTCTTTCCGCAGGCAGAGTTCAGAGCGTTGCGCTCAAAATAATTGTTGACCGTGAAGACGAAATCAACGCTTTCGTTCCCGAAGAATACTGGATTATCGATGCAAAGCTCGCAACTTCGCAGAGAAGAACATTCACAGCAACTCTCTATTCCGACGAAAACGGCAAGATAAAGATTGCAGACGAAGCTCAGGCAAAGAGCTATCTTGACCGCCTTGACGGTGCGGATTATTCCGTAAAATCAGTTAAAAAAGGCACAAGAAAGAAGAATCCCGCTCCCCCGTTCATCACATCAACTCTTCAGCAGGAAGCATCAAGAAAGCTCGGCTTCCAGGCAGAGAGAACAATGAGAGCGGCTCAGGAGCTTTACGAAGGTGTCAATGTCAAGGGCATGGGTATGACGGGTCTTATCACTTACATGAGAACAGACTCACTTCGTATCTCCGAAGAAGCAAGAGCAGCTGCAAATGAGTTTATCACAAAGACTTACGGCGGCGATTATCTCCCCGAAAAGCCTGTTTATTATAAGTCAAGAGCAAACGCTCAGGACGGTCACGAAGCTATCAGACCTTCAATCCCTGCGCTCACTCCCGAAGAAGTGAAGAGCAGTCTTTCAAGCGACCAGTATAAGCTCTATAATCTTATCTGGAAACGCTTCATGGCAAGCCTTATGGCTCCCTGCGTTCAGAACACAGTCAAGGCTGAAATCCTTGCAACAAAGAACGGCAACGAAAAGGAATTCTGCATTTTCACAGCAGCAGGTTATTCAATCAAGTTCGACGGCTTCACAAGACTCTATGAGCTTGCCGAAGAAGATGCAGAGAAGGGTGTTCTTCCCGAACTCAAGAATGACGAAGCTCTCAAGCTCCGTGAAATTCTTCCCAATCAGCATTTCACACAGCCCCCTGCACGCTACACAGAAGCATCTCTTATCAAAGAGCTTGAAGAAAACGGCGTAGGCAGACCCAGTACCTATGCAACAATTCTTTCAACCATCATCAAGAGAGGCTATGTCCAGAGAAAGTCAAAGCAGCTCATTCCCACCGAACTCGGCGTTGCAATCACAGGACTTCTCAAGGATAAATTCCCCAAGATTGTAAACACAAAATTCACCGCACAGATGGAAACCAATCTTGATAAGGTCGGTTGCGGCGAATTTGACTATATAAAAATGCTTGATGAATTCTATGCGGATCTCGAAAAGTCACTCGACAAAGCGAAGTCCGAAATGAAGAATGTCAAGATTCAGCTTGAAGAAGATACAACCGATATTCCCTGCGATAAGTGCGGAAGAATGATGGTTATCAAAACGGGCAGATACGGCAGATTCCTTGCTTGCCCCGGTTATCCCGAATGCAAGAATGCAAAGCCGCTTATCGTTAACACGGGCGCAAGATGTCCCGAATGCGGCGGCGAAATCATTGAAAGAAAATCCAAAAAAGGCCATGTATTCTACGGCTGCGGCAACTGGCCCAAGTGCAACTTCATGAGCTGGGATGCTCCCGCAGGCGAAAACTGCCCCGAATGCGGCAAGTCGCTTTTCAAGAAGAAAACAGGCAAAATCGTTTGCATGACCAAAGACTGCGGTTATGAAAAATCTGCAGGAAAGAAAAAGAATGATGAATAATAAAGCTATTGTTATCGGCGGCGGATTTGCAGGCGTTGAAGCGGCATGGCAGCTCGCAAACAGAGGAATAAGCGTTGACCTTTATGAAATGAAACCCGTGAAGTTTTCGCCTGCTCATTCGGGCGAAGGACTTGCGGAGCTTGTTTGCTCAAATTCATTCAAGGCAATGCGCCTCGGCTGTGCGGCAGGTATGCTCAAAGCCGAAATGGAACTCATGGGCTCGCTCTGTGTTGAATGTGCAAAGGCAACGGCTGTTCCCGCAGGCGGCGCTCTTGCCGTTGACAGAGACAAATTCTCCGCTCTCGTAACCGAAAAAATACTTTCACGCCCCGAAATAAATCTCATCAGAGAAGAAGTTACCGAAATTCCCGACGGAGTTGCAGTTGTTGCGGCAGGTCCCCTTGCTTCGGAACCGATTTCCGAAAAGATAAAGGAACTCTGCGGCGGAAACCTGAGCTTCTTTGATGCGGCGGCGCCGATTGTTACTGCGGACAGCATCGACCTTGAAAGAGCTTTCATGCAGTCGAGATATGACAGGGGTGACCCCGAAGATTATATCAACTGTCCGATGAATAAAGAAGAATATGAAGCATTCTATGAAGAACTTATAAACGCCGAATGTGCGCCCACTCATGAATTCGATAAGCGCAAAGGTGTTTACGAAGGCTGTATGCCCATTGAAGTCATGGCATCAAGAGGTCACGATACTATTCGTTTCGGGCCCATGAAGCCGTCCGGACTTCTTGACCCGAGAACAGGTCACAGACCGTGGGCAAATCTTCAGCTCCGAAAAGAAAACACAGCAGGCACGATGTATAATCTTGTCGGATTCCAGACAAATCTTAAATTCCCCGAGCAGAAAAGGGTGTTTTCAATGATACCTGCTCTTAAAAATGCGGAATTTGTGCGCTACGGCGTTATGCACCGCAACACCTTCATCGATTCGCCCCGTCATCTCGGAAGCGACTTCGGTTTCAAGGCAAAAGAAGGTCTTTATTTTGCAGGTCAGATAACGGGCGTTGAAGGATATATGGAATCCGCCGCTTCGGGTATTCTTGCAGGTATCAATGCGGCAAATAAAATTCTCGGCAAGGAAGGATTTCTTCCTTCGGAGCTTACAATGACGGGCGCTCTCGCAAGATATATCAGCGACCCGAGTGTTAAGAATTTCCAGCCGATGGGTGCATCTTTCGGTCTTCTTCCGCCTCTCGGCGAAAAAATAAAAGACAAAAAACTCCGTTATGAAGCACTTGCCGAAAGGGGTCTTGCAGACCTTAAGGCGATGCTTGAAAAGGAAGATTAATCATGAACAAAGAAATTGAGCAGCTCGAAAAAAATCTCGGGTATAAATTCAAAAATCCGCTTCTTCTCGAAAATGCTCTCACTCATTCGTCCTATGCCAACGAAAAGGGCGATGGATATAAAAGCAACGAGCGTCTTGAATTTCTCGGCGACTCGATTCTCGGCTTTCTTTCCGCCAACTATTTTTACAAGCATTTCACGGGTTCGGAAGGTGAAATGACAAAGCACAGAGCGGCAAGAGTCTGCGAAGGTGCGCTTTCTGTTTTTGCAAAAGAGCTTCAGATCGGCGAAGCGCTTCTTCTCGGAAAAGGCGAAATCAGAATGGGCGGCAGAGAAAAGCCTTCCATTCTTGCAGATGCATTTGAAGCGGTGCTTGCGGCGGTCTATCTTGACGGCGGACTCAACGAAGCCAACAAAATCGTAACACGCTTCATTCCCCGTGAAGACTCGCTTGAAACCAACAAGGACTATAAAACCACTCTTCAGGAAGTTATTCAGCGCAACCGTGAAGAAAAGATTGAATATGTGCTTGTTGACGCTGCCGGTCCCGACCATGCCAAAACATTCACCGTTGAAGTTCATCTCAACAGCAATGTTATCGGCAAGGGCACGGGCAAGAGCAAGAAACTTGCCGAACAGCAGGCGGCAAAAGAAGCTCTTGCGCTTATGGGAATCCGATGAAACATATAAATATTGCGCTTTTTGTGGTGCATAAAGGCTGCCCGAATATGTGCTCGTTCTGCAATCAGAGAAGCATTTCGGGAAGCCAGAAAGACCTGACCCCCGATGATGTTCACTCGGCGGCTCAGACCGCAATCGCTTCTCTCTCCGAAAAAGAAGCGGCAGGCGGTGAAATAGCGTTCTTCGGCGGAAGTTTCACGATGATTGAGCGTGACTATATGATTTCGCTCCTTGAAGCGGCGCGTGAATACATCCGCAAAGGAGTATTCAAAGGAATAAGAATATCCACAAGACCCGACGGCATAACCCCCGAAATCTGTGATATTCTTAAGGAATACGGTGTTACTGCGGTTGAACTCGGTGCGCAGAGCCTTGATGACAGAGTTCTTCTCATGAACGAAAGAGGACACACCGCAAAGCAGGTTGAAGAAGCAACCGTCATGCTTAAAAATCACGGCTTTGAAGTCGGTCTGCAGATGATGACGGGTCTTTACGGCTCGGACGATGCGGACAGCATTGCAACCGCAGAAAAAATCATTGCTCTTATGCCCGATACCGTCAGGATTTATCCCACGGTTGTCATAAAAGGCACAAAACTCTGCGAACTTATGCAAAGCGGAGAATTCTCTCCCAAAGGAGTGAGCGAAACCGTTGACCTTTGCGCAAGGCTCATTCCCATGTTTGAAAATGCAGGGATAAAGGTCATCAGAGTGGGTCTTCATTCGGGCGGAAATGTTGAAAAAGACTATGTCGGCGGTGCTTATCACCCCGCACTCCGTGAACTCTGCGAGAGCAGAATTTATTATAATAACGCACTTTCCTTGCTTGAAAAATTCGGCAAAGGAAGATATATTCTGAATGTTAATCCCCGTGAAATTTCCAAAATGACGGGTCAGAAAAAAGAAAATCTGTCAAAACTTCGTGAAAAAGGCTATGAATGTGTCATAAAAGGTGCAGACGGTCTTGAAAAATCAGAAGTTGAAGTAAAGAGGTATTCAGATGATACTTAAATCACTTGAAATGCAGGGCTTCAAATCCTTCCCCGATAAGACTACGCTCGAATTCGGGAAAGGCATAACCGCTGTTGTCGGCCCCAACGGCTCGGGCAAGAGTAATATCTCCGACGCCGTGCGCTGGGTACTCGGTGAGCAGTCAACCAAAACTCTCCGTGGTGCAAAAATGGAAGACGTCATCTTCGGCGGTACAAGTCAGAGAAAGGCTCTCGGCTATGCCGAAGTTACTCTCCGCCTTGATAATTCTGACAGAAGCCTTAATAACTATGACAAAGACGATGTTGCCGTAACCCGACGTTACTATCGCTCGGGCGAAAGTGAATATAAAATCAACGGTGAAGTCTGCCGTCTTCGTGATATCCACGAGCTTTTCATGGATACGGGTCTGGGCAGAGACGGTTATTCAATGGTCGGTCAGGGACGAATTGCCGACCTTGTTTCCGCGCGCTCAACCCAGCGCCGTGATATGCTTGAAGAGGCTTCGGGTATTTCCGCATTCCGTTACAGACGAGCCGATGCAAACCGCAGGCTTGATCAGGCGGAAGAAAATCTTGTAAGACTCCGTGATATTCTTTCGGAACTTGAATCAAGAATCGGACCGCTCAAAACCCAGAGCGAAAAAGCATTGAAATTCCTTGCTCTTGCCGACGAAAAGAAAACTCTTGAAATCGGCTTGTGGCTTCATACAATAGAAAAATCAAAGAACGGTCTTCGTGAGCAGGAGCATAAGCTCTCGCTTGCTTCATCGCAGTATGAACAGACCGAAAACGAGCTTGTTCAGCTTATTGAGCAGATTGAAAAGGCTATCAGCGAGGGTCAGGAAATGACTCTTGAAATCGAGCGTCTCAGACAGAGCATTGCCGACGCTGAAGAGGAAGCGGCTGTAATCGGCGGCGAAATTGCCGTTAAAAAGAACACCATCGAGCATAATAATCAGACTATCGAGCGTATTATGAACGATATGGGCGACAGCGAAAGCTCAAAGGCTGAAATCGATGCTCAGATTGAGCAGGCAAAAGCAGATATTTCCGAAAAGGAAAAGGCTGTTGAGAGCAAGAAAACCGAGCTTGCCGAAGAAATCGGCAGACTGAACACTCTTCTCGGTCAGAACAGCGAAAACAGCGAAAAATCCCGTGAAATCGGCGAAAAAATAACGGCGGCTGCGCTGAAACTTGCTGACCTGAGAGTTGAGAAATCAACCGCACAGTCAACACGCAGAGAGCTTGCGGCAAGAATTGATAACATCAACGAAGTTATCGAAACAAGGGGCGGAGTTATCGTTACTCTTGAGAACGAAAAAGCCGCCGCACAGAAAGAACTTGACCGCCTTAATTCCGAAGCCGCAGAGCATGAAAACTCCCTTGAAGGCTACAGAATGATTATCGGCACAAGAGCCGAAAAGGTTGAGCGTTTCCGCAAGGAAATTGACGAAATAAATCTTGATATTTATCAGAAAAATGCAAGAATAAAAATGCTTGATGACCTTGAAAAGAACCTTGACGGCTATGCAGGAAGCGTTCAGAAGGTTATCAAGGAAGCAAAAAGGGGCGCTCTTCAGGGCATCCACGGAACTCTTTCGCAGCTTATTTCCGCTCCGTCGGAATATGCCGTTGCAATCGAAACGGCTCTCGGTGCGGCAATTCAGAACATAGTCACCGATAACGAAGCCACCGCAAAAAGAGCAATCAATTTCCTTAAGGATAACAGAGCAGGCAGAGCAACCTTCCTTCCGCTCACATCCGTGCAGTCAAGACCGTTCACCGAAAAAGGTCTTGAAAATTGCGAAGGATTCATTGATATGGCGGATAAGCTCCTTGAATTCAACTCAAAGTATTCGGGAATTATCGGCTCGCTTCTCGGAAGAACGGCGGTTGTTGATAATATCGACAACGGCATTGACATGGCAAAGAAATATTCTTACCGTTTCAAGATTGTTACCCTTGACGGTCAGGTGCTCAATGCCGGCGGTTCGATGACGGGCGGTTCGAGAGGCTCGGGCGCAGGTTTCCTGAGCAGAACAACCGAAATCGAAAGCCTTAAAGAAAAGGTTGCCGCTCTTGAAAAGAAACTCGGCGAAAAGCAGGAGAGCTTCAAAACTCTTTCCGAAGAACTTGCGCTTGTTCAGGCTGAACTCGATGCAAGCGAAGCCGAGCTTATCAAAACTCAGGAAGATATCATCAGAGCCGAAAGCGCTCTCAATCTTATAAAAGACAGATATTCTGCCGCAAAGGGCCATATTGACGAGCTTGAAGCCGAAAAGGTGAGAGCGGCGGCAAGAATTGAGGAATCCGACAAAGCCGAGCAGAAGGCAGACGGCGAAATCGAAATCGTTACCGCAGAAACAGAAAAACTCAATGCAGAGCTTGAAAAACTCAACGAGCAGAGAGAATCCATCGATAAGCTCCGTGAAGAATCGGCTGAAATTCAGAACGGTCTCAATCTTGAAATCGTTGCTCTTTCAAAGGATATCGAAGCGGATAACGAAATCATCGCAGGCTGTATCGAGCGCAAACAGGCATTTGAAATGCGCGCAGGTAAGCTCGGCGAAGAAATCGACCTTATCAAAAAAGAAAACGAAGAAACCGAAAAACTCATTGCGGAGCTTGAAGAAAAAATTGCTTCGTCAAAGGATAATTCGGTCAGAACCCGTGAAAAAATCGAACAGCTCATCGAAAAGCGTACTCAGGGCGAAGCAAAGAGCACGGAGCTTCGTTCGAAAGAGCGTGAAAAGACTTCCGAGAGAGAAAAACTCACCGCAGAGCTTGCAAGACTTGAAGAACGCCGTGATTCAATGCAGAGAGAACTTGAAACCGCACAGAACAAGCTCTATGACGAATATCAGCTCACTCTCCGTGAAGCGGCTGAAATGGATATCGTGCTTGATGATATTCCCAAGGCACAGCGTACTCTTCAGGAAATCAAGAACAAAATCCGTGCACTCGGCAGCGTAAATGTCGGTGCGGTTGAAGAATACAAAGAAGTTTCCGAGAGATATGAATACATGAGTGTTCAGATAGGCGATATTGAAAAATCCAAGGAAGAACTCACAAAACTCATCGAAGAGCTTACAGGCAAAATGGCAGAGCGCTTCAGAGAACAGTTCAGACGAATCAACAATAATTTCACCGAAACTTTCAAGGATTTGTTCGACGGCGGACGTGCAGAGCTTGTGCTTGATGACCCGCAGGATGTTCTTGAATGCAACATCAACATCAGGGTTCAGCCCCCCGGAAAGAATGTTCAGAATATCGACCTTCTTTCGGGCGGCGAAAAGGGTCTTGCCGCAATTGCACTTCTTTTTGCAATTCTCAAGGTCACTCCCGCACCTTTCTGCATCTTCGACGAAGTTGAAGCGGCTCTTGACGATATCAACGTTTCCCGTTATGCACAGTATGTAAGAAACATGACTGACCGCACCCAGTTCATCCTCATCACCCACAGACGAGGCACAATGGACGAAGCGGATATGCTCTACGGCGTAACCATGCAGGAAAAGGGCGTTTCAAAGCTCCTTGAACTCAAAACCGCCGAAATGGCAAAGAAACTCGGTCTCGAATAAGAAAATTAACATTTTCGGGCCGTTATTCTACTTGATTATTTAAATATCACATGATATAATAAAATGGTAAAATTATGTGGCAACAAAGGAAGTTGCCGTCAAATAAGGAGGATATAAAATGTCAAACCACGGTATTATCAATTATCCCGACGCTCAGGCTGTTCAGAAGCAGCTCGACGAACTTATCAAAAAGCCTATTTACTCAATCAGCCCCGAAGCTCTTAAGAAATACGAAACAGAATACTTTGACAAGAAGTGCGCAAAGTCAAAGGCTATGATTGAAGAAGCAAAAACAATCATTCCCGGCGGCGTTCAGCATAACCTTGCTTTCAACTATCCGTTCCCCCTCGTTTTCACAAAGGCTGAGGGCGCATATCTTTATGATATCGACGGCAACAAATACTATGACTTCCTTCAGGCAGGCGGTCCCACCGTTCTCGGAAGCAATCCTCTCGCAGTTCGTGAAAAGGTTATCGAACTCCTCAACGATTGCGGTCCTTCAACAGGTCTTTTCCACGAATATGAATACAAACTCGGCAAGAAGATTTCCGAGCTTATCCCCAATGTTGACATGTTCCGTATGCTCGGTTCAGGTACAGAAGCATGTATGACAGCTATCCGTGTTGCTCGTCTTGCAACAGGTAAGAAGAAGATTCTCAAGATGGGCGGCGCTTACCACGGCTGGTCAGATCAGCTCGGCTACGGTATCCGTGTTCCCGGTTCAAAGTGGACTCAGGCAACAGGTGTTCCCCTCTTCTGCTTCAAAGATACAGAAGAATTCTTCCCCGGCGACCTCAATGACCTTGAAAGAAAGCTCAAGGCTAACAAGCTCAAGGGCGGCACAGCAGCAGTTATGCTCGAACCCGTTGGCCCCGAAAGCGGTACAAGACCCGTTGACAAGAACTTCTGCAAGGGCGTTGAACAGCTCTGCCGCAAGTACGGCGCACTCCTTATCTTCGATGAAGTTGTTACAGCATTCCGCGTAAGCATGAGCGGTGCTCAGGGTTA
>JAZRJH010000154.1:0-5260 GCA_045645685.1 Acutalibacteraceae bacterium | reverse complement strand
ACATGGGCATTAACTGAAACGGCATTGTTTTCGATCCCGAAAGGAACACGAAGAATCTTGTGACCGTCAGCTGCCACAAAATAATCATCGCCGTCAGCATACTGCATTTCGTAAGATGTACCGTTGGGAAGAGTGCCTTCGTCTTCAAGCATAATAAGATCGCCGTTTGTTTTGCCGATAAGTGACATTACAGTTGTTACAAGCTTTGAATTCTTTGAGCTGTCAGTCCAGCTTTTGCTGCTGATGCCGTGGTCTGTTGTTGCAACAATATCAAAGCCTGTTTCATAGTGGCGTTCAATTGAAGCAACGAGAGTATCATCGCCGTCACTTGCGTTTGTGTGAGTATGAAGCGCAGCTTTATATTGATTTACTGTTTCCCAATCAATATTTTGATAGGGATTTTTGATTGTGAAACCGACTGATGTTTCTTCTGATGCAAATGCAAAGGGAATGCATCCCATAAGCATGATTGCGGCAAGAAATATTGCTAAAGATTTTTTAAACATTTTATTGCCTCCTTAAACTTTTAAGATATTATATCATATATTTTTTTGATTTGTAAATAGTAAACAAAAAAATATGATATATTTTGTTATAAAGCAGTTTGATATTTACAATTTGATATGTTAAAATATTCCAAAGGAGTGATTTGAAATGATTATAATCAGAAAGATTTGGTATGTTATAACTTTACCGTTATTGTTAATCACAATGCTTACAAGTCCTGCTGCAAGCAGCACAGACACAGCTCATCTTATTTCTGAAAACACATTTGTGTTTGAAAAGGCTTTGCTTATGGGTCAGGGAATCACAACCGACGGTGAATATTATTATACAAGCGGTGCGCTTGCAGCAATTGATGTTACGGCGCTTGCAAAGTTCACATTTGATGATATGGAAATAGTTAAGAGCAGAGTCAACCCTTTGCCTTCAGAATGCTCAAAAAGGGGCGATGACCATATCGGCGGGATCAGTTATTATAACGGAAAAGTCTACGCTTCTGTTGAAGACAGCGATGAATATATATATCCCTGCATAGTTGTTTTTGATTGTGAAACTCTCAAAGCAACGGGCGAAATTTATAATCTCCCTGCTGAAATTTATGATGACGGTGTGCCATGGTGTGCCGTAGACCCCGAAACAGGATATTTATATGCTTCAAAATGGAGCGAAGCAAAAACAATTTATGCCTATGATATCAATGATTCCATGAAACTTGTTAAAGAAATTCCTTTGACAGGTCTTGGCGTTATCGACAGAATTCAGGGCGGTGAGTTTTATAACGGCACACTCTATCTTTCAAATGATATTCATGAAAACGGAAACATAAAAAACATTCTCAGC
Source organism: Acutalibacteraceae bacterium (assembly GCA_045645685.1). Classification (GTDB taxonomy): domain Bacteria; phylum Bacillota; class Clostridia; order Oscillospirales; family Acutalibacteraceae; genus CAG-177. The sequence continues at coordinate 3,916 of JAZRJH010000154.1, read as the reverse complement.
GTTGATGTTGAAACGGGTGAAGTCAAGCTCTTTGCTCAGAGAGATGTCGGCGGCGAAAATGTTGAAGCAGAGGGCATGACATTCTGGAAAGGTGAAGACGGTGCAGTTATGCATGTTCTTGATTATAATAAAGTAATTGGTATATTTGTAAGACATTATGATGTTGATTTTGAGGTGAAATAATTATGACATTTAAAGATATTAATATCAGAGATCCGTTCGTTTTGCCTTATGATGGCAAATATTATCTTTACGGCACAAGAGGGAAAACAGCGTGGACTTCCGCATTCGGCGTTGATGTTTATGTTAGCGACAATCTTCAGGAATGGAGCGCTCCGCATGAATGTTTTACTGTTACCCCTGATTTTTGGGCTGATAAAGAAGTCTGGGCACCCGAGGTGCATATATATAAAGATAAATTCTATATGTTTGTTTCGTTTCGCTCCGACACACGAAACAGAGGAACACAGATTTTAAGAAGTGATTCGCCTATGGGTCCGTTTTTGCCGTTTACCGATGATGCCATAACACCAAAGGAGTGGATGGCACTTGACGGTACATTCTATATCAACAAAAAAGGCGAACCTTATATTGTTTTTTGCCATGAGTGGGTGCAGGTTACTGATGGAGAAATCTGTGCAATGAAGCTTTCTGATGATTTATCGCATCCCGTAGGAGAACCCGTTGTTTTATTCAGAGCATCGGAACCTTTCTGGGCAGAAAAAAACAGAGATAAATTTATTACCGACGGACCGTTTATGTATCGTACAAAATGCGGTAACCTTCTTATGATTTGGTCAACATTCACTCAAAACGGATATGTTCAGGCAGTTGCACATTCCGATAACGGAGATATTGACGGAAACTGGATTCATGAAAAACCTCTTTTTGATAAAGACGGAGGACACGGAATGATATTTGATGATTTCAATGGTGGAAAACATCTTATTCTTCATTCACCAAATGAAAATCCGCTTGAAAGACCTGTTTTATTCAGTTTGAAGGAAGATAACGGTACTTTGGTATTAGCATAAACTGACGGAGATGATAAATATGAAAAAACTTATAAGTATAATTCTTGTTATTTCAGTCCTTGCATTTTCTTTTGTTCCTGCATTTGCAAAGACTTCAGAAAATCATGATGCATCCGAATGCACAACATATCCCGTTTTAATTATCAGAGGTATGGATTTTGGCGGACTGACGGTTGATTACGGAACAGAAAACGCCGCTCCTGCAATTAACGCTGATGTCCCCGAAATAATAAAAGGCGTTTTCAAATCTGTTTTTAAAGGAATTTTCACATTCAACCTTGAGAATACCGTTGACGGCGTTCTTGAAACTGCTTATGAAATTTTCAAATATATGTCGATGGACGAAAACGGTGATTCAGTTTATAATGTCGGTCAGCCTAAATATCCTGAAAGTGCCGAAAATTATGAAGATCTTCTTGACGGCGGTTGGGGAGAATACGGCATGGTCAGAACCTGCATTGAAAAACTTCCTGACGGTCATACATATTATCTGAACTATGACTGGCGTCTTGATCCTTTTGTAGTTGCTGATGAGATAGATACTCTTGTTAAGACCGCAATAAAAGATACAGGTCATGACAAGGTCAATATTGTATGCTGCAGTATGGGCGGTATTATGACGGTTGCATATCTCACAGAATACGGTTATAAAAATGTCAACAGATGTTTGTTTATGTCTTCAACTTTCTGCGGTGCTCAGGTTGCCTCAGATTTACTCTGCGGAAAACTCGAGATTACTGCTGATAATCTTTACAATTTCCTTTCTTCGCTTATTTCCGATAAACCTGCAGTTGAATTTCTGATTGACGGTTTATACAAAATCGGTGCATTTAAAGGAATTACTAAAATAACTGATTTCATAATCGGAAATTATAAGCAGAATATTTATGACAAGGTTCTCAAGCCTGTTTTCTGCAATATGCTTCCGCTTTGGGGTCTTGTTCAGCCTGAAGATTACGAAGATGCAAAAAACTTTGTTTTCGGTGATAAAAAAGATGATAATGCTGTTATAATTTCAAAAGCCGATAAACTTCAGGATATGATGAACAACAGAACCGAATTAATCAACGAAATGATTGATAACGGTGTTGAAATTGCAGTTGTTGCTCATTATGATGCTCCGCTTGCTCCCGTCTACGAAAATTCCGATTTTAACGGCGACGGAACTCTTGAAACATATCAGATGTCGGGCTATGCAACCGTTGCAAACTACGGTGAAACTCTTGGGGATGATTATGTAGCTGAAAATCCCGAATATCTTTCACCTGATAGAGTAGTTGACCTTTCAACTGCACTTTTCCCTGAATATACATATATAATCAAGGGCGCAACTCATGTTGGCGGTAATTATGGCTCGGAATATGCCGATTTCCTTGTGTGGCTTCTGACCTATGACGGTGAATTCTATGCAGGCGCAAGCGAAAGATATCCGCAGTTCATGGTTTCTGATGCAGAACTCACTCTCAGTAAATTTGAATGAGGTTGTTATGAATAAAATCGGCAGAGAAGTTTTACTTCTCAGAACAAGTGAAAATAACCCGAGAAACGGTGAAGGCTCATTTATAAAACTCAATGACGGCTCTATTCTCTTCGGATTTACTGAATTTATCGGCTCTACCCGTGAAGATGAAGAAAATGCAAGAATCTCAGCCGTTATTTCAAGGGATAACGGTGAATCGTGGTCTGAAAGATTTGTTCTTTTTGAAAAACCTGAAGATTCAGTTAATATCATGTCTCTTTCATTTCTGAGAATGAAAAACGGAGATATCGGCGCTTTTTATATAGTTAAAATCTCTGACGGTACAGACAGAATTGTTTTTCGCCGTTCATCTGATGAATGCAAAACATGGACCAATCCTGTAAATTGCCTTGATTGTCTTGAAAAACAGGACTATTATATCCTTAATAATGACAGAGTTGTTATGCTCGAAAACGGAAGAATCATTCTTTCTCTTGCAAGGCATTCTGTTTATGATGATAACAAGGATTTTCCGCCGGGTCTCATCTGTTTTGTTATTTCTGATGATGATGGAAAAACATGGTTAAAAACTGAAACTGAACTTCTTTGTCCGTTCAGAAATAATATTGACGGCTATGAAGAACCCGGACTTTATGTTCTTCCTGACGGTAAAATATGGTGTTATATCCGAACAGATATCGGATTTCAGTTTGAATCTTTTTCCGAAGATAACGGAATAACATGGAGCGTTCCTGAACCGAATCTTTTCTTCTCATCTCCCTGTTCTCCCATGCTTATCAAGGATTGCGGAAAATATACCGTTGCCGTTTTTAATCCTATTCCCGAACATTCTTTAAGAAAAGAAAGTGAACCGTGGGGCAGAACGCCTTATGTTATTGCGGTCAGCGATGACAGGGGAGTAACATTCAAAAAAGAAAGACTTTTTTATCTCGAAGATGATTTAGATAACGGGTATTGTTATCCTGCGATTTATGACGGTGAAAATTATTTTCCTGTTGCTTATTACCACAGCTACGGAACTGATAATTGGCTGAATTATTGCAAGATGAAAAAGATTATTTATGACGAAATCTCTTGATTAATACGAGGATATGCATGATTGAAACAATAAATCAATTTGCAAAAACTTATGATTTTCCGCCGATTAAAGACAGAATTGCCGCTAGAGGTCTTGTTTTTGAAAATGGCAGAATTCTTCTTTCGTACGAGGTAAACACAGATGTTTATATGACACCGGGCGGCGGTCTTGAAGAGGGCGAAACTCTTGAAGAATGCTGCAAAAGAGAACTTCGGGAAGAAGCAGGATGTGAAGTTAATCTTGTTGAACATTTTCTTGTTATCAATGAATACTGTTTTGAAACTTGTTATGTGAGCAATTATTTTATTTGTAACAAAATAGGTG
>JAZRJH010000153.1:0-4894 GCA_045645685.1 Acutalibacteraceae bacterium | reverse complement strand
TTTATTATGAATCTCCTGAGCAGATAAATCCCAGTCAATCGGAGAGAGTTCTTTGGAAAGAATGGGTGCATAGGTAAATTTATCATGATCCTGTTTCTCTGGATTGAGTTCATTCTTTAAAAGCAAATCAATAGTTTGTTCAAGAATATCAGCACCGAGAACAGAAAGTTTATCATGCATTTCGCCTGCAGTATCATTTTCACCAATCTCAATTTCGCCTTTAATAAGCATATCGCCCGTATCAAGACCTTCGTCCATTTGCATGGAAGTTACACCCGTTTTTTTGCACCCGTTAATAACAGACCATTGAATCGGTGCAGCTCCTCTTAATTCGGGAAGAAGCGATGCATGAATGTTGATGCATCCGTAACGGGGAAATTCAAGAATATCTTTGGGTAAGATTTTACCGTAAGCAACAACAATAACAAGCTCGGGATTCGCTTCCTTCAGCATTTCAAAAGCAGTTCCGTCTTTCATTTTTTCGGGCTGATAAACAGGAATTCCATGTTCTGCCGCAAGTTGTTTAACAGGCGGAGGAGTCATTATCATTTTTCTTCCCTGAGGCTTGTCAGGCTGAGTGAAAACGCCGCAAACATCATGTCCGCATTCGATAAGCTTCCGAAGACACGGAACTGCAAATTCCGGTGTGCCCATAAAAACTATTCTCATTCTTTAATCTCCTTAATAACACGTTGTGTGAAAACAACGCCGTCAAGATGATCAAGCTCATGGCAGAAACATCTTGCCTTAAGCTGTTCACCTTTATAAATGCACCATTTACCGTTTCTGTCCTGAGCCTTGACTCTTACAACGGCAGGTCTGCAGGTGATACCTGATTCACCGGGAAGAGAAAGGCAGCCTTCTTCTTCAAACTGCTCCCCTTCTGTGCTTGTAATTTCGGGATTTATGAGTTCAATATATCCGTCGCCGCAATCAATAACGACAACTCTTCTTAAGATACCGACCTGAACAGCAGCAAGACCAACGCCGTTTGCATGATACATTGTTTCTTTCATATCATCGAGAAGCTGCCAGAGTCGTTCATCGAATTTTTCAACTTTACGGGATATTTTTGACAAAATCGGATCGCCGATTTTTACGATATTTCTGATTGCCATAAATATCAATCCTTTCAACCATAAATATATAAATGATAATTAAACTGTACTGTCAGGATTAATATCGGCATAAACTGTAACGCCTGAAAATCTTGAATCTGTACTTGTTTTTATCAATATTTCAGATATAAGTTCTCTGAAACGTTTTGAGTTTCTGCATTTGATAATTAATCTGTATCTGTATTTTTCATTAACCTTTGCAACTCTTGAAGGCATAGGTCCGAGTGTGATGATTTTTTCGCCTTTATAGTCATTATTAAGATGTTTTTTCAGCTGCATAAGAACATCATTTGATGCGTTCATCACAGCAATTTCATTTTCGCCAACAAAACCGATAACACAGATATCGCAATAAGGCGGATAAATCAACGCCTTGCGAAGTCTGATTTCTGTTTCAAAAAATGCATCATAATCCTGCTTTGCAGCAAGCTGAATAATTTCATTTTCAGGAGTAAGAGTCTGGATTACAGCAGTACCCTTGAATTCTCCTCTGCCTGATCGACCTACAACCTGAGTAAGAAGAGAAAAGGTCTTCTCAAGACTGCGGAAATCGTCGTTATATAACTGCTGATCAACAGAAACAACACCAACAAGTGTAACATTCGGGAAGTTAAGACCTTTTGCAACCATCTGAGTGCCGATCATGATATCATATTCGCCTTTTGAAAAGCTCTCAAAGAGTTTTTCATGCGAATTTTTTCCTGATGTTGAATCAGTATCCATTCTCATGATTTTCGCTTCAGGAAGAAGAACAGAAAGCTCATCTTCAATTTTTTGAGTTCCGAAGCCTGAAAATCTTATCGCTTTTTCACCGCAAGAAGGACAAGCTTCCATAATCGGAATTGAATATCCGCAATAATGACACATAAGTCGTCGATTAGCCATATGATATGTCAAAGAAATACTGCAATGCGGGCAGTTAACTACTTCACCGCAAGAATTGCAGGAAACGAATGTATTAAAACCCCTTCTGTTAATAAGAAGTATGGATTGCTTTCCGTTTTCATGATTTTCTTTGAGATATTCAAATAATTTCCGACTGATCGCTTTGCTTCCTTCCGCAAGGGGTTCAGAACGCATATCAACAGTAATAACTTCGGGCAAAACTGCATTGCCGTATCTTTTGGTCAGAGTGCAAAGTTCATATCTGCCGTTAAGCGCAGATGCATAGCTTTCAACACTCGGCGTAGCAGATGCAAGAAGAAGCAAGCATTTGTTATATGCCGCTCTGTATTTTGCAACATCAATTGCATTATAACGCGGAGTCTGCTCGGATTTATAAGTGTGTTCCTGCTCTTCATCAACGATGATAAGTCCGATGTTTTCTGCAGGAGCAAAAACAGCACTTCTTGTTCCGATAATAATTGTTGCCTCACCTTTTTTGACTCGTTTCCATTGTTCAAGTCTTTCTCTGACAGACAAAGCACTGTGAAAAACAGAAATTTTATTACCGTATCTTTTGGCGAAAAGTGAAAGGGTCTGCGGAGTAAGACCTATTTCGGGAACCATGACAATAACGGTTTTTCCGTCATTGACAACACGGTCAATAACACTCATGTAAACAGAAGTCTTTCCGCTTCCGGTTACACCATAAAGCAGAGAAACGGCAGGTTTTTGGGAATTTATCAACGAATCAAGTTTGTTGTATGCTGTTTTTTGTTCCTCGGTAAGTTTTATAGGATTTTTATCTTCAACCAATCCGTTAAAATCAGGAAGAGCAAAAACTTCCTGCTCATAAAATTCAGCATAACCTTTTTTTACAAGTGAATCAGCAACAGCAACCGTAAGACCGGTAAAATAACAAAGTTCTTTTACGCTTGCACACTCCATATCTCGGAGAACTTTAAGCATTTCACTTTGTTTTGCGGTAAGTTTTGTATCAACTGTATCAGGCAAAGCACGCATCATCCTGACAGTTATATCACCAAGATTTCTCACCGCTTCAGAACTAGACAAAAGAACACCTTTTTTTGCAAGTGATTCAAGAAGCGACAAATTGACTTTAATATTCAGCGCTTTAAAAATATTGCTTCCTTTAACATATACAGCTCTTTTTTTGAGATAAAGATAAATTTCTTTTTCAGTATCTCCGAGATTATCAAGTTCATCTTCTTGGTAATCAGGATTAAAAGTATAGGAAATAACCATTTTATTATTAATTCCTGTTGGAAGCATTGCTTTTGCCGCTTCATAAAAAGTACAGAATGTTCTGTCTTTGATCCATCTTGCAAGTTCAATCATTTCATCATTGAGAAGCGGTTCATCATCAATAATATCAATGATTTTTTTCAGTCTTTTGCCGTCACTTGAATCGGTTATTTCAAATATAAAGCCGATTCGTTTTTGATTTTTTATGCCAAAAGGTACAGTAACCCGACAACCTTTAAAAGCATCGGATTCCAATTCAGAAGGAATGATATAATCAAATTCTTTATCAAAAGAGAACACCGTACCTTCAACGGCAACTCTTGCATATTTCATTTGATTACACCCCCTTCATAATTCACAGAAAAAAATCAGATATTTCTGATTTCTTCAGGTTCAACGATAACATATTCGCCGGCAAGGATTTCATCAAGAGCAACACTTACGGGCTTTTCTGTCATGATAATTTTATTTTCTTCTGCATCTTCTGCAATTTCTCTTGCTCTTTTTGCAGTTGCAGTTACAAGTGAGTAACGGCTGAGATGGTTTGTGAGAACTCCTCTTAAATCGGGATTAAACATTGTTGATTACCTCGCTTATAATATTTTTATTTCTGATTAATTTTAATCTTTCAGCATCGATAATTGTTTCAATGCTGTTTACTGCATTTTCAACTGTGTCATTAACAACAACATAGTCATATTCAACTGCACGGCGGATTTCTTCACGTGCAATTACAAGACGGTGATTAACCGTTTCTTCATCTTCTGTGTTTCTGCCTCTGAGTCTTTGTTCAAGAACTGATGTTGAAGGCGGTGTAAGGAAAATGCTGATTGCATCAGGATAAAGATTTCTGATCTTTTCAGCACCCTGAACTTCAATTTCAAGAATAACCGCAAGACCTTCTTTGAGCATTTCATCAACAGGATCTTTAGGTGTGCCGTAAAGATTTGTGGCATATTCAGCATATTCAAGCATCTTATTTTCAGAAATCTTCTTTTCAAAGAAATCTCGGGTAACATAATAATAGTTTACGCCGTCGACTTCACCTGCTCTTTTTTCTCGTGTAGTCATTGAAATGGAAATTTTGACATCATTTCTTTTTTCAAGAAGCTTACCGAGAACTGTTCCTTTTCCTGAACCTGAAGGACCGGAAAATATAATAAGCATACCTTTATCAGTCATCTTCATCCACCTCTTCATCAAGCTCGTCCATATCGTCGTTAAGTCTGTTTGCAACAGTTTCGCTCTGAAGATATGTGAGAATAACATGGTCGCTGTCCGTGATAATAACAGCTCTTGTTCTTCTGCCGTGTGTGGCATCAATCAGAGTGCCTTTTTCCTTGCTTTCCTGAATAATTCTTTTGATAGGAGCTGATTCGGGGCTTACAATAGCAACAAGACGACCGGCATTGACCATATTACCGAAACCGATGTTGATTAACTTCATTGCAACTTCCTCCGTTATTCAATATTCTGAATCTGCTCACGGATTTTTTCAATTTCCGCCTTGATATCAACAACTCTGCGTGCAATTTCAACATCCTGAGTTTTTGAACCGATTGTATTTGCTTCTCGGTTAAGTCCCTGAACAAGGAAATCCATCTTCTTTCCGATTGCTTCATCTGATT
>JAZRJH010000152.1:0-3999 GCA_045645685.1 Acutalibacteraceae bacterium | reverse complement strand
CGCTTTGCTCGGCACCTCCCCTGAATGGGAGGCAAACGAAACATTCGGCTTTATGCATAGCAAAAACCAACTGTTCAGGCTCCCTCCTGAGGGAGCTGTCCGTAGGACTGAGGGAGTTTATTCAAATCATTCTTTGGTCGTGTTTTATGGAAATTCTTACTTTGGCGCTGTTTTGCGCCGTTCTTCTGATTTGCGTCATTTTTGACGCATCCGTGCTTTATGCGCTGACGACAGGTCTTGTTATTTTCTCTGCCTATGCATTAATCAAAAAGCACTCTTTCAAGTCAATACTGAAAATGATTTTTGACGGAATAAAAACCGCAAAAAACGTTCTGATTGTTTTTCTCATCGTGGGAATGCTGACCGCTTCATGGCGTGCAAGCGGAACAATTCCGTTCATTATTTCATCGGCGGTAAAGCTTATAAATCCGAATGTTTTTGTGCTGATGACTTTTCTCCTCTGCTGCGGTGTTTCGTTCCTTATGGGAACATCATTCGGCTCTGCGGCAACAATCGGTGTTATCTGCATGACTATGGCATATTCGATGAATATAAACCCCATTATCGCAGGCGGTGCAATGCTTTCGGGCGTTCTTTTCGGTGACCGATGCTCCCCCGTTTCAACAAGCGCATTGCTTGTTTCGGAGCTGACCAAAACCGACATTTTCAACAACATAAAAAACATGTTCAAATCTGCAGCCGTGCCATTTGTTCTGACCTGCGCAATGTATGTTGTTCTCGGATTTTCAGCAGGTAACGGCGGCGAAACCCCTGATTTATCAACAATGTTTTCGGCAGAATTCAATCTGCATTGGGCAACGGTTATCCCTGCGGTTGTGATACTGACATTATCGCTTCTCAAGGTGAAAGTCAAATTTGCAATGATTGCAAGTATCGCATCCGCACTCATTGTGGGACTTGCCGTTCAAAAGGTTGAATTCCTTGAATTCCTGAAAATAATGATAGTCGGATTCGAAGCCGAAACAACTGAAATCAAGCATATGATCGACGGCGGCGGACTTGTTTCGATGCTCAAATCGGCGGCGATAGTTTCTCTTTCGTCGGCATATTCGGGTATATTCTCCGCAACGGGACTTCTCGATTCCCTCAAAGAAAAAACAGAGATTCTGAGCCAAAAAGTAACACCTTTCGGCGCAACGATGATAACATCAATTTTCACATCGCTCATTTCATGCAATCAGACACTTGCGATAATTCTTGCGCACCAGCTTTGCGACGGCAATGAAAAAGATAAAGACAAGGCGGCAATTCATCTTGAGAACTCGGCGGTTGTTATTTCACCGCTTGTTCCGTGGTCGATTGCAGGCGCAGTACCTCTTGCATCGGCAGGCGCACCTACAGGCGCACTTCTCGCTGCAGGTTTTCTTTATATTTTACCGATATACTCATTTATCATTTCAATAATCAGACACAGAAAGGAAAATAAATCATGAACAGAATCACAAGCTTCACAGTTGACCATGACCTTCTCACGGAAGGTATCTATGTTTCAAGAATCGACGGAGATATCACCACCTACGATATGAGAACAAGAATCCCCAACGGCGGCGATTTTATGGACACAACAACCGCACACACAGTTGAGCATATGTTTGCAACTTTCGTAAGAAATTCCGAAATTAAAGACGATGTTATCTATTTCGGTCCCATGGGTTGCAGAACGGGATTTTATCTGCTTGTCCGCAATGCAGACAACGAAAAAATCCTTGAAATAACGAAGAAAATTCTTGCAGATATCATTGCATATGACGGCGAAGTTTTCGGCAACACAAAGAAAGAGTGCGGAAATTATCTCGACCTTGACCTTGAAAAAGCAAAAGAAGAATGCCGCAGATATCTCAAGGCTCTTGAAGCACCGCAGACATTTGAATACAAGATGTAAGGTGAATATCATGAACAACAAAATTTCCATCAAAGAAAAGCTCGGCTACGGCGTCGGTGCGATAGGTCTTGATCTGAGCTACGGAATGTTTTATTCCTATCTCTCGATTTATCTCACAAACGCTCTTGGAATCAGTCCGCTTTTTCTTCTTATCATCACTCCCCTTGCAAGACTCTGGGACGGCATCAACGACCCGATGATGGGCATGATAGTTGACCGCACAAAAACAAAAATGGGCAAATACCGCCCGTGGATTATAACGGGTGCAACAATCAACGCCGTTGTTCTCTGCTTGCTTTTCAACAACCCCGGTTTTGCATCGGGTTCGGTTGGACTTTATGTTTATGCTGCCGTTCTTTATGTTCTCTGGGGCATGACAAACACCCTTGCCGACATTCCTTTCTGGTCAATGGTTCCGTCATTTGCAAGCGAAGAAAAGGACAGAAATCTTGTTTCAACAATCGCAAGAGCGTTCTCGGGCCTCGGTCAGGGAATTATCTCGATTTTCACTCCGATTGCAGTTGCATTCTTCGGAGGCGTTGCGGGAAGCAAGCTCGATGCAATGACATCAGACACACTCAGCAAAGGCTTCGGAAAATGGTCAATCGTTACTGCGGCAGGTCTTATATTCTTCGCCGCAATCAGCGTTCTTTCAACCAAGGAAAGACGAATCATCGTAAACAACGAAAAGTTCTCTTTCAAATCTGCAATCAATGTTATCAAGCAGAATGACCAGCTCCTTGTTTTTATGCTTTTTGCAATGATTTCAAACGCAGGATTCTATATGACATCGGGCATCAGCAGTTATTATTTCACATCCGTTCTCGGCGATCTCACTCTTCAGTCAAAGTTCAATCTTATGGGAACGGTCGGTTCGGTGCTTGCAATTCTTGTTGTTCCCGTTTGCTCAAAGTTCATGAATAACCGTGCGATTTATAAACTCTCACTCACTATGGCAGCGGCAGGATATATCGGAATGGCAATCATGGGATACCTTGTTCAGGGCAATGTGACTCTTCTCGGCATCTGCTATATTCTCACATCTCTCGGCACGGGCAGCATGTTCGTCAATCAGACCGTTATGCTCGCAGACTGCGTTGACTACGGTGAATACAAAACAGGAAGCAGAAATCAGAGCCTTACTTTCTCAATGAAAGGCTTCCTTCAGAAGATGGCATACACAATTCAGGCAATCATCATGTATGCAACCTTCACCGTTACGGGTTATGACGGAGAAGCTGTTGTTCAGACCGCACAGGCAAAGAGTGCAATTTCGTTCCTTATGTTCATCGTTCCCCCTGCAATGATGATTATCTCGCTTATCATTTTCTCAAAAAAATATAAGATTTACGGCGATTTCAAGAAAGAAGTTCTTGAAGCTGTAAGCAATAAATAATAAAGGAGAACAACAATGCTTGAAGGTTGTCTTGAAAAATATATTGAAGCGTGTAAAATCCACGGCAACGGATTCAACAATTCCGACGATTACAGAATAGTCAACAAAGCATATGCTGTTCTTATAAAGAATTTTAAGGTTTTAGTCAACGATGAAAAAGGAAGAGAAATGTTGATAAATCTTCTTGGACACGAAGACGAATATGTTTCCGCTTGGACTGCCAGTCTGCTGATTTTTGATTATCCGAAAGAATGCAAAAAGATTATAAAAAAGGTTGCAAAAGGAAAAAGCATATGGGCAGGAAGTATAAGAACATTTTATGATGAGTGGAAAAAAGGTAACCTTAAAAGATTGTATTAAAACAGAAAGAGCCGCCTTTATCCGGCGGTTCTTTTATATGTTGAAATTATAAATCAGAAATTTTCAAAAATGTCTTGACAACGCCGAAATGATGTGATAGAATGTCAAGGCAACAAACGGAGAGATACCGAAGTGGTCATAACGGAACGGTCTTGAAAACCGTCGTACCTTTACGGGTACCGTGGGTTCGAATCCCACCCTCTCCGCCATTTTTTATTTATAATTATATTTTTCAATATAGTTACCAATGGAGAAGTACTCAAGTTGGTGACGAGGCGCCCCTGCTAAGGGCGTAGGTCGGGAAACCGGCGCGGGAGTTCGAGTCTCCCCTTCTCCGCCA
>JAZRJH010000151.1:0-31149 GCA_045645685.1 Acutalibacteraceae bacterium | reverse complement strand
TATATTATATTTATAATAATATCAAGAGAAATTTTTATTTTTATTGCGATATTTTCGTTTTCGGGTAAAAAAATAAAAAAGATAAACAAATTTAAGCTGAATTTTCACAAAAAGCTCTCTTTTGAATAAATTGATATTAATACAGATGTTGGGGGTTAATTTATGAGTCAGGGTTATTTTTTGGGATCAAGCGGAAAAAACGGTTTTTTCTCTTGTTTTTCTCAGCTTACACCAAAAATTGACGGTCAGTATACATTTATTATAAAGGGCGGGCCCGGCACGGGAAAGTCATCCATGATGAAGAAGATTGCTTCTGAAATTGAAGATATGGACATCGGATGCGAAAGAATTTTTTGTTCATCAGACCCGTCATCTCTTGACGGTATTATTATTCCGTCGCTTCGTGTGAGCGTTGCCGACGGAACTTCTCCGCATACGATTGACCCCGAATATCCGGGCGCAACGGGTGAGATAGTCAATCTCGGCGAATGTTGGGATAAGAAGAAACTCTTTGAAAATAAAGAAAAAATAATTGCCCTGACGGATAAAAACAAAGCCTGCCACATGAGAAGCAGGCGATTTATTGAATCGGCATTTTCTATTTTCGGCGACGGAGAAAAAATCTGCCGTGAATGTCTTGACGAAGAAAGAATTCTGCGCTATGCATCAAGACTTACAAACCGCCATTTCAAAAAACCGAGCGGAAAGATAGGTCTTGAAAAAATAAGGCTTCTTGATGCCGTCACTCCCAAAGGATATCTTTTTCTGAAAGAAACTGCAGAAGAGCTATGCGACACAACGGTGGTTTTTGAAGATGATTTCGGAGTTGCCGCCGCCGTGCTTATCGACAGACTCCGTGCCTATGCGCTTGCAAGCGGATATTCCGTTATTTCAAGTCCGTCTGTCAGCAGGGAAGGAAAAATCCGCCATATCATTATAAAAGAGCTTTCGCTCGGTTTTTTTACTGCCGATAAATTATGCGAATTAAAAATTATTCCTACCAAAACAGTTTCTCTTCGCAGATTCTATTCTGCAGAAGAAATGCTTTCTCACCGTGCAAGACTTACATTCTCAAAAAAGGCGGCAAAAGAGCTTCTTTATGAAGCAATCTGCGCTCTGAAAATGGCAAAGGATATCCATGATGAGCTTGAAGCGGTTTATATTGAAGCAATGGATTTTGAAAAAACCGAGCAAATAACAAAAGCTCTGACAGAGCGAATCCGTCAGAGCGATTGGTATCCGGATGAAATTTAAAAGTTATATTCTTCTGCAGACTTCTGCAACGGGGAGACCGACGATATTGAAATAATCGCCTTCGATTTTTTCAACAAGTCTGCAACCGAGACCCTGAATCCCGTAAGAGCCTGCTTTATCCATGGGTTCTTTTGTTGCAACATAAGTGCTGATTTCTTCATCGGTCAGGTCATAGAACTTGACCTTGCTGACCTGCGCAAAGGAATCGGGTTTTCCGTCGGCAATAATGCAGACGCCCGTTATAACTTCATGTTCAATGCCCGAAAGCATACGGAGCATGGATTTTGCATCAGCTTCATCCTTGGGTTTACCGAGAATTTTTCCGTTTGCAACAACTATTGTGTCTGCACCGATAACAATGCAGTCTTTGAAATCATCTGCAACGGCGGCGGCTTTTTTGGCTGCCGTCATTTTTGCGGCTTCAACGGGGAGAGTGCCTTCGGGAATTGTTTCGTCAACTTCCTTAACATGAATTTCAAATTCAATTCCTGCGGTTGTGAGAAGTTCTTTTCTTCTTGGCGATGATGATGCAAGGATTATTTTTTTCATTTAATCATACCCCTGCGCATCATTTCTGCAACTCTCATAATAAGAGTCTGGGTTTTTCCGTCGGGAATTTCACCGTTGATAACCATATCAACTGCTTTATCAATTGCAATTTTTTCAACTTCAAGAAATTCGTCTTCGTCGGGATTCATTGCAGTTGCCCTGAGACCTGAAGCGGCATAGAGATAAATTATCTCGCCGCAATATCCCGGAGTGGGATAAAATTTTCCGAGATTGTAGTAGTTTTCGGCAACCGTGCCCGTTTCTTCTTCAAGCTCTCTTTTGCCTGCTTCAAACGGGTCTTCACCGAGTTCAAGTTTGCCTGCAGGAAGCTCAAGCACCATTTCCATATAAGGATATCTGAACTGACGGACAAAAATCAGCTCGTTGTTTTCTGTAATCGGTGCGATGCAAACTCCGCCGTTATGCTCAACAACTTCACGGGTGCAGGGTTTACCGTTATGAAGTTCCGCTTTATCACAGCGGACATTTATGATTCTGCCTTTGTAGACATAATTTTTTTCAACCGTTTTTTCAAAAATTTCCATGGCTTATCCTTTCGGTTTATTCAAGTGCAGAAAGAATTGAGGCAATTCGTGCAAGGTCGTCTTTATCGTAGAAAGCGATTTCAAGAGTGCCCGATTCCTTGCCGCTCTTTGTGATAACTTTTGCCTTTCTGCCGAGAGAATTATTGAGTGAAAGCTCAACTTCATCAAAGAAGGTTGCACGGGAAGGAGCTTTTTTCGCAGATTCTTTTTTTTCTGCAGTGAGAGTTTTCACGAGCTTTTCAACCGCTCTTACAGAAAGACCTTTTTCAATGATTAATTCCGCTGTGGAAATAAGAACCTTTTCATCGTCGAGCGCCGCCAACGCTCTTGCATGGCCTGCGGAAAGTTTGTTTTCACGAACCATATCAAGAACTTTTTCGGGGAGTTTGAGAAGTCGGAGCGCATTTGCAACTGCAGGACGGGATTTGCCTACCTTCTGCGCCGCTTCTTCCTGAGTGAGATTGAAGTCCTTCATAAGACTTGCAAATCCGAATGCTTCTTCAACGGGGTTAAGGTCTTCACGCTGTAAATTTTCTATTAAAGAAATAACAGCAGCTTCTGTGTCGTTGAGTTCTTTTATAACAACGGGTACCTGAGTAAGCCCTGCAATGCGGCTTGCTCTCCAGCGTCTTTCGCCTGCAACAAGCTGATATCCGCCGCCGATAAGGGGACGAACAAGAAGCGGCTGAAGAACTCCGTGCTGTGCGATTGAATCTGCAAGCTCTGAAAGTGCAGAATCGTCAAACTGCTTTCTTGCCTGTTCCTTGTTGGGTTCTATATCCATCAGATTCAGCTTCACGGGCTGAGCTGCGCTTGTTTCTTCTAAAGAATTATCCGCAAGCAGAGATGTGAGTCCTCTGCCAAGACCGCCTTTTTTCGGTGCCATAATATTTCTCCTTATTTGTTATTAAGTTTCAAGAATTCATCTGCAAGTTCGTTATAAGCGTGCGCACCCTTGGATGATTTGTCATAGTACATAACGGGCTGACCGTAGCTGGGTGCTTCTGAAAGACGGACATTTCTCGGAATAACGGTTGAATAAACCTTCTTGGGGAAGCAACGCTTCACTTCTTCAACAACCTGCTGAGTAAGATTGAGCTGACCGTTATACATTGTAAGAAGCACGCCTTCAATTTCTATGTAGGGGTTATAAAGACGCTTGACTGTTCTTACGGTTGAAATAAGCTGTGAAAGACCTTCGAGCGCATAGAATTCGCACTGAATCGGAACAATCAGCGTGTCAGCGGCGCAAAGACCGTTAAGAGTGATAAGTCCGAGCGAAGGGGGACAATCAAGAAAAATGAAATCAAAATCATTCACAATAGCTGCAAGTGCGGTTTTGAGCTTTGATTCACGCTTATCAAATTCAATGAGTTCAAGCTCTGCGCCTGCAAGGTCCATGCTCGACGGCATAACCCACACATTCTTATACGGAGTTTCAACAACGGAATCCTTTGCGGAAGAGCTGCCGATAAGAACGCTGTAAGATGATTTATCAAGACCCTTTTTGTTGATTCCGAGTCCGCTTGTTGAGTTACCCTGCGGATCGATATCAACGAGCAGAATTTTATATCCTTTGCTGCCGAGTGCAGCAGTAAGATTAACAGCGGAAGTGGTTTTTCCTACTCCGCCTTTCTGATTAACAATGGCAATAATCTTTCCCAAAATAATCGCTCCTGATTATATATTATAATGTAATATGTATTATAGCATATAAAACCGTAAATTTAAAGCAAAAACACAAATTTTTATGTTTCACGTGAAACATCATAAAAATGCAGAAAGAGCAGACCGAAGTCTGCTCCTTCCGCTGGATGTGGGTGTGAAAGAGAAAGATATGGTAAGTTAGAAGTGGTCTGAGTTATGCCGAAGTTTTCTTTGCCCTTATATAGCAATTTCGGCTTTTGGGGATTCGGACAATATATTCAATATATTCATCCGTTTCGCTTTTGGCGGAATCGGCTTCGATTCCTGCACGGCGCATTGTGTCAACCGCGTGGTTAAGCGTGTTCACAAAGATTCTCACATCTTTGAATAGTTTAACGGTTGGCTGTCTGTGGCGGCTGTCGTTTGTCAGAATCTGCGAAACAAGTCTTTCTGTTTCGGCAACATTCAGCCTTTTTTCGGCGATTATGGACATCGCTCTTTCCATCTGGCTTACAGATGTCAGCTTGAGCATTGCTCTTGCATGGCGTTCTGTCAGGTCTTCCTGCGAAATACGGAGTCTTATTTCTTCGGGCAAGCGAAGAAGCCGCAGTTTGTTGGATATGGTAGGCGGCGCCTTTCCGAGTTTTTTGCATATTTCGTCACGGGTCATGCCGTAGTCCGTCAGCAGTTTTTCAATTGCAACCGCTTCTTCAAAAAAATGAAGGTCGCATCTCTGAATATTTTCAAGCAGGGCAAAGAGTGCGGATTTTTCATCGTTTGCATCCATAATGATGCACGGAATCTGTGTTATGCCCACAAGCCTTGAAGCGCGAAGCCTTCTTTCGCCTGAAATAAGTTCATATTCGCCGCGGCTGTTCACCCTGACGGTTATGGGCTGGATAATACCGTTTTGTCTTATGCTCTGCGCAAGACTTTCAAGTTCATCAAAATCAAATTTGCGGCGTGGCTGATTCGGATTCGGATAAATCTCATCCTGAGAAATCAGAATTATCTGACCGCCGATTTTATATTTTCCGCCTTTCAAAACTAAATCCCTTCTTTCGTTGACACAATGATATCACCGAGAGAAGGGATTGTCCAGCATATTCGATTTTCAAAAAACTGCCTTATCCGACAGCTTGGTTCAAATTAAAGCGGCTTTTTTGCAATCTGTGCAGATACTCTGGGGTATTTTGACGGAACCTGCGATATCTTTTTGATAACAACTATTGTTCTTTCGCCGCCATGGGAGAGAGTAAAGGACTTTTCTGCAACAATTTTTCCGCCGAGAGTCTTTATGGCATTCTTTGCATCTGCGATTTCTTCCTGAACCTTTGCTGCTTTCATTGCAAGAAATACACCGCCAACCTTGACAAAAGGCAGGCAATATTCGCAAAGAACATTGAGCGCTGCAACCGCACGGGAGCAAACAATATCAAAACTTTCTCTGTATTCTTTACTCTGACCCGCTTCTTCAGCTCTTGTGTGAAGCACTTCGGCAGAAAGTCCGAGAGTCTCAACCGTTGAAGCAACATAGCGGAGCTTCTTTGCAGTGGAGTCAATCATAGTCATTTCAAGGTCGGGTCGGGCAATAAGCAAGGGGATTGACGGGAATCCTGCGCCTGTTCCCACATCAAGAACCTTTGCATTTTCCGCAAACTCACAGGCGGATAAAGCTGAAATGCTGTCCGCAAAATGTTTGACTGCAATTCCGTCAGGGTCGGTGATTGCGGTTAAGTTCATTGTTTTGTTCTGTTCAACAAGCAATTCCGAAAGCTTCTCAAAAAGAGAAAGCTGTTCATCTGTGAGTGAAATTCCGAGCTTTTCTGCATCGGAAACAAGAAGTGAGGTGTTATACATTTATATTATTCCTCTCAAGATAGATAAGTAAAACTGAAATATCGGCAGGTGAAACGCCCGAAATTCTCGATGCCTGACCGACGGTTTCGGGTCGGATTTTGCTGAGCTTTTCAATCGCTTCAAGGCGGAGACCCGTGATTGCCTTGTAATCAAGGTCTTCGGGAAGTCTTTTGACTTCAAGGCGGAGATTTTCTTTTATCTGCATCTGCTGACGCTTGATATATCCTTCGTATTTGATATCAATTTCAACCTGTTCAAACACTTCATAGGGCAAATCAGGTCGGTTTTTGTCAAACGGAGCAAGAGCTTCATAGTTAATCTGCGGTCTTCGAAGAAGTTCAATCATTTTAACGCCTTTTTCAAGAGCAGATGTTTCACGTGAAACAAGCATTTCGTCAAGCTCGGGAGTTTTTGGAATGGAGAGATTTTTGATTCTTTCCATCTCTTCGGCAATCAAATCAAGCTTCTTCAGGAATTTTTGGTATCTTTCCTCGCTGATAAGACCTGCTTTGTAGCCGATTTCGGTCAGTCTGCGGTCAGCGTTATCCTGACGGAGAATCAGACGGTATTCGCTTCGGGAAGTCATCATTCTGTAGGGGTCGGAACATCCTTTTGTTACAAGGTCGTCAATGAGAGTTCCGATATATGATGTTGTGCGGTCAAGAATAACGGGTTCTTTTCCCATGATTTTGAGAGGGGCATTCATGCCTGCAACAAGACCCTGAGCCGCAGCTTCTTCATATCCGCTTGAGCCGTTGAACTGACCTGCACCGTAAAGACCGGGGAAATCCTTGAATTCGAGCGTCTGACGCAGCGAAAGGGGGTCAACGCAGTCGTATTCAATTGCATAAGCGGTGCGCAGGAACTCTGCTTTTTCAAGACCGGGAATACTGTGGATGATTTTGAGCTGAACATCTTCGGGCAGAGATGACGAAAGACCCTGAAGATACATCTCGTCTGTGTTGCCGCCGCAAGGCTCAACAAATATCTGATGGCGTGCTTTTTCGGAGAAACGAACTATTTTGTCTTCAATGCTCGGGCAGTAACGGGGACCAACGCCGTCAATCTTGCCCGAATAAAGGGGTGAACGGTGAAGATTTTCAAGAATAATCTTCTTTGTTTCTTCGCCCGTATATGTGATATAACACTTTTCTGTGTTGCGGATTTCTGTTTTATTGTTGAATGAAAACGGCACAATTCTTTCGTCGCCGTACTGCGGTTCAAGGTTTTCGGTGTCAACGCTTCTTCGGTTGACTCGGGGCGGAGTGCCTGTTTTGAATCGACGGGTCATTACGCCAAGCTCTTTGAGTGATTTTGCAAGCTCTACTGCAGGGAACATTCCGTCGGGACCGCTTTCGTATGAAATATCGCCGATAAAGATTCGTCCTGCAAGGAAAGTGCCCGTTGCAATAACAACTGCCTTTGCTCTGTGAATTGCTTCAAGACGGGTTTTGAGAAGCCACTCATCGCCGTCACGCTTCAGATCAATAATTTCTGCTTGACGAAGATAGAGATTCTCCTGCTTTTCAAGAACAAATTTCATATAGTCGCAGTAGCCTCTGCGGTCAATCTGCGCACGAAGACTGTGCACGGCAGGGCCTTTGCCGAGATTGAGCATACGGCTCTGAAGTGTGTTAAGGTCAGCGGCAACACCCATCTCGCCGCCGAGAGCATCAATTTCACGAACAAGGTGACCTTTTGATGTGCCCCCGATGGACGGGTTACAAGGCATATTTCCGACCCAATCAAGATTTATGGTGAAAACTGCCGTTTTGCATCCGAGACGCGCGGCGGCAAGCCCTGCCTCAATTCCGGCATGACCTGCACCGATAACGGCAACATCATAATTTTCAGATATGTATTCCATAGTAACACCACTTTTTAATTCTGAATTCGGAATGCGAAATTCGGAATTATTTTAATTTGCAAAATCCCACACCCGCTGCAGTTCACCACTTTAAAGTGTGAAACGGTTTCAGAAGGGGGAAGAAGCGAAAAAATTTTGAGAAAGGGAGTGCGATAATATATTCTGTAAAAGAAAAATAAAGGTCTCGTTTACAGACGATTGCATGAAACGGATTTAGTATTGCATCGTTTGGAAAATTTCTATCGGCTGTAATCGAAAATCGCTGTTTTAGTGCCAAAAAAGAACTAAAAATGGCGATTATAATGCTAATTGAGAATAATAAACAACTTTTTACTTGCCCACACAGAATCTTGAGAAAACTTCGTCAACAACGGCGGAAGTTGCTCTCTCGCCCGTAAGTTCAAGAAGAGCATCGATTGCACAGTCAGCGCAGACATTGACCGCATCAAGAGTGACTCCCATATTGAGAGCGGCGATTGCTTCGTCGATATGATTGAGAGCATTGACGCAGCACTGACGCTGACGCTCACTTGTGAGACAGGCGGAGTTGGGGTCGAATTCATTGGTGTTGAAAACAGAGCGCACCGTATTTTCGAGCGCATCTCTCCCATCCCCCGTTGAAGCGGAAAGCTCAACGGTATACGGAAAATTCGCATCGATGATTTTTCTGTCTGCCGCCATGGGCAGGTCAGATTTATTGAGAAGAGCGATTGCCTTTTTGCCCCGGCACTGCTCGATGATATCAAGGTCGTCATTATTAATCGGCAGGCTTGAATCAAAAACGGCAAGCACAAGCTCGGCTCTTTCAAGTCGGCGTTTTGCAAGGTTGACACCGATGTTTTCAACAACGTTTTCGGTTTCACGGATGCCTGCGGTATCGGCAATTCTCATGATGATTTCGCCAAGAACAATTTTTTCTTCAACAACATCACGGGTTGTGCCTGCGATATCGGTAACAATTGAGCGTTCAAATCCCGTGAGCATATTCATGAGCGTGGATTTGCCGACATTGGGTTTGCCGACGATAACGGCATCAATTCCGTCGGTGACGGCTCGTCCGCAATCGTAACGGCGGATTATATCTGAAAGAGCGGATTTCGTTCTTTCAAAAACGGGAAGCATATCTCCTGCATCGGTATCATCGATGTCATCGTCGGGATAATCGACCCATGCTGCAAGAGATGCGCAGATTCCGATGATATCATCCGCACATTTTCTGATTTCACGGCTTAAGTTACCGTCAAGAGTATTGAGTGCGGCAGTTGCAGCCTGTTTTCCCGATGCGCTGATGAGAGACATAACGCTTTCGGCTGCGGCAAGGTCGAGCTTTCCGTTGAGAAATGCACGCTTTGTGAACTCCCCTGCTTCGGCAGGAAATGCGCCTGCTTCAAGTGCGGCACGGAGAACACGCTTTGTTATATAAAGACCGCCGTGGCATGAAATCTCGGCAGTATCTTCGCCCGTATAGCTTCTGGGCGCACGAAAAACGAGGCAAACTGCCTCGTCGATTTTTTCATTATTATCATAAACATCGCCGAAATGGGCGCAGTAACCCTTGCTCTCCGAAAGAGATTTACCGCTGACGGGTCTGAATATTTTTGCAGCGATTTCAATGGCATCCTTGCCTGAAATTCTTACAATTCCGATACCGCCGGGTGCATTCGGAGTTGCAATGGCGGCAATTGTACGGTTTTCCATAGTTTAACCTCACTCACAAACAAGTGGAATTTGCTGACCCGTTATGCGTTTTGCAATTCGTTTATACGCAAGGGATGAAGGCGAGAATTCGCCCGGTGTTTCACCCGTAACGGAGCAGTAACCGACATTTATATCACGGGGCACGATACCGAGAAGCTGAACGCCCGTTTCGTCAATGCATTGGTCGATGTTGAGAAGTTTTTTCTTGCACACGGGCTTGACTTCAAACATATTGATAACAAGTCTTGCATCTTCGATTCCGAGCCTGCGAAGTTCATCAAAAGCTCTTGCACAGCTTCTGACACAGATATTATCGGGGGTTGTGATAACAACAGCCTTGTCAGCACCGCTTGCGGCAAGCTGAAATCCTCTGTCGATACCTGCAGGAGAATCAAGAATAATATAGTCATAATCTTCGGAAAAAGATCTGAAGAGCTTTGCAGTTGCTTCGGGAGATAAATCGTCGCTGAAATTACGGGGAGCGGCAAGAAGATCGATTTCACTCCTGATGAGTGCCTGCTCAAAGGTGCATCTGTCACTCACAAGGTCGCCCCAATCGAAAACAACTTTTTCGGAAACGCCGAAAAGAAGGTCGAGAGAGCGCAGACCGATATCGCAGTCAATCGCAAGAACTTTTTTGCCGAGATTGGCAAGAGCTCTGCCGACGCCTGCGGTGAAAGATGATTTGCCCGAGCCGCCTTTGCCCGAAGCAATAACTATAATTTCAGCCATAGCTGTCACCTCTTAAGGAATTAATACATTCTCCTGCTGATTTGCCTGCATACTGTCGCTCTGTCCGAAATAATATCCAACTATATCGGCAACAACAGATGAAAGTCTTGAACCTGCACGGAAGCCTTCACCAACAACCGCAATTGCAATTTCAGGGTTTTCGTAGGGAGCAAATGCGATAAGGAAACCGTTATTGACCTTGACGGAATGACCGCTGAGTTGACGGATTTCCTGCGATGTACCCGTTTTTGCGGCAATGGAAACGGGGCTGTTTTTGAAATAGGATGATCTTGCACCAACAGCGAGCATACCTCTCTGAACGGTGTCGAGTGTTGAAGCGGAAATATCCATCTGTGAAAGGATTTCAGGCTTTGTTTCAACTATTGTCTGAGAATAGTCATAGCTCTTGATGCTCTTCACAAAATGGGTTTTGTATCTTGTGCCGCCGTTTGCGATAACGGCGCAGTAGTTTGCAAGCTGAATGGGAGTGAAAAGATTGCCTGCCTGACCGATTGCCGACTGAACGGTGAAACCGGGGAGCCATGTCTGACCGAGAGATGCACGGTATTCGGGGCTGTCAAGAACACCCGATGCTTCGCCGAGTTCACATCCCGTTTTTGAGCCGAGACCGAAAAGAGTTCTGTATTCATTCATCTTTTCGATGCCGAGATTTTTGCCTGTTTCATAGAAGAATGTGTTGCATGATTCGTCGATTGCATTGACAACATTTACAAAACGGGTTTTATGAGTCTGTTCGCATTTGAACTGCTGATCGAGATAGGTATACATTCCCGAGCAGTAGATTGTGTCGTCTTCGGCGATAAGACCCTCTTCAAGAGCGGCTATTGCAACCGACGGCTTCATTGTTGAACCCGTTGCATAGGTTGAAAGAAGCGCTCTGTTCCAAAGCGGAGCAGAAGAGTCTTCGTTGAGAGCCTTTGCATTTTCGCTGTAAGTTGAAATATCATAGGTGGGATAGGATGCGCAGGCGAGAATTGCTCCCGTTTTGCAGTTAAGAACAACAACCGCACCCGCATCGTCAACAAGGTTTCCCCTGTCGCTTCCCGCAAAGTCGAGAAGAGTTTCACGCAGCGAATCCTGAGCAACCTTCTGAACGCCTGCATCGATAGTAAGCACAACGGTGTTGCCCTGCACGGGCTGAACGGTTACGGCGCTGGATTTGTTGCCGTCGCCATCCCAATAGATGGTTTCTTCGCCGTCAGTTCCCTTGAGATATTCTTCCATTGCGGCTTCAATACCGCTTTTTCCGATGAAATCGGTGATTTTGTAGCCGTCACTTTTGAGTTTTTTATATTCATCGGCATCAATCGCACCTGTTCTTCCGAGAACATGGGGCGCAAGAGTGCCGTCTGTATACTGTCTTACGGGCACAACAAGAACGTCAACGCCCTGATATGTGCCGCTGTTTTCTTTAACATATGAAATAATTGATTCGGGAACATCCGAAGCAAAAGTATAGGGATATCCGATGCTGAAGAAAAGGCGCTTCATTTCGTAGCAGACCGAAGCGATTTTTCTTGCTTCTTCGGGGGGATACTGTTCAAGAGAATATCTTGAAATGAGTGCATCGAAGCAGTTCTGCGCCGTTGCATACTCATTGAGATTGAGCATATCCTTGCTCTTCATTTCTTTGATAAGATTTTCGCTGTCTTCCTTATAGGAAATATTGCCGTTTTCGTCAAAAACAAGCGGAAGATTATCAATCCATTCAAGATTGTTCTTTTCAAAAAGACGGATGAGATTTGCAATTATAACATTTCTTTCGGATTGCTCCGAAGGGAAATATGCATAGTCAAAAATAATTGAATAACCCTGAGCGTTAAATACAAGTTCCTTGCCGTTGCAGTCAACGATTTCTCCCCTTGCGGCGGTGATAACGGCTGTTCTTTCGGAAACGGCATGGCTTGCGGCGGCATATTCGGGGCCGTCAACAATCTGGATTTTCACAAGGTCGAATATGAAGAAGGCAAAAAATGCAATAAGCACACAGACGGATATAATCCGTCTTGCAGGTGTTATTTTAACATGCATATTATTACCTCCTTTTATTTCTGCTTCGCAGAAACTGTAATTATTCTTCCGAGAATTTCTTTTCAACTGCCCGGATTATAATAAATATTATCGGGACAAATACTGTTGTGTATGCAATGCTCGGCAGATAATAGCGGATGAGCATGAATGCGGATGAATCAAGACCTGCAAAAACAAAATTGAAAAGCCAATAGAAAATATTGTAGATTGCAGAAAGGATAAAAGTCAGAATCGAAGCCGTGACAACGTTGTTACGCATTATTGTGTTGATAAGCGTACCGCAGAGAAAGCCTGCCGTCATGAGAAAGAGAGCATTGAAACTTGCGCCCGAAGCAAAAACGTCCCAGAGAGCGCCTGCAAAAATTCCGTAACCGAGTCCCCACATATCACGCTCATACATCGATATGCAGACAACCGCAGGTATAAGAAGTAAAGCCCTGATGCCGAAAATCTGCGGAAAATATCCTTCTGTGTTCTGCAGAACGGATATGAGCAGAATAATCAGAGCAAGGCTGACTTTTCTCAATATCAGGTTTTTCTTCTGTGTTTCAAGTGTCATTGCTGATTCTGTCCGTCAAAGTCTGTGATGATAAAAACGTCTGTGATTTCGCCGAAGTCAACGCCGGGTTCGATAACTGCGCTTGCAGAGATATCAACCGTGCCGTCAACAATATCAACAACCGTGCCGATAATCAGGTCACGGGGATAAATTCCGCCCACGCCCGAAGTGCAGACAATTCCGCCTGCCGTGATGGCTGTTGAAGTGGGAAGACCCGGCATATGGCAATGCCCCTCTTCTGCAAGTGCAACCGACGATGTTACAAATCCGAGGTCACGGGTGCGCACTTCATATGCGCTGACATTTACATCGGGGTTGAGAATTGTGCTGACCGTACAACGGGTCGGAGTTACGGATGAAACGATGCCCACAAGGTAATCGCCGTAAATAACGGGGTCGTTGATGCTGATGTCGCTTGTTGAACCCTTGTTAAGAGTGAACGAGCCGAGATGATTTGCCGAATCTCTGCCGATGATTGCCGCTTCAGCAAAAACATAGTCGTTGTGTTCTTCCTTGATTTCAAGGAATTCCTGATAAAAAGCGTTTTTGCTCTTTGCCTGCTCATAATCAACAAGCTGGCGTGTGAGTCTGTCAATCTCCTTTTCAAGGCTGTCAATTTCCTTTGCAAGAGCGGAAGATGAGCGGAATGAAATGGGGAGATTTGAAAATTCGGAAGCAACGAACGATGCGGCACGGGAAACAGGGCCGAAAACGAAACTCGTTACGCTTGTGAGCGGAGAAGACCCGCTTCTTGATGCAAGCGCAAACACCGAGCCTGCAAGCAGAGCTGCGGCTACGATTGCAAATATTTTAAAAGCAGAGCTTTTCAGAAAGCGGATCATCGTTTTTCTCCTTTAACATGAATAATGGATAACTGACACTTTGCCCCGAATTATAATTGCTCCGCAAAAACTGATAAACTCCCTCAGTCGCCATGCGACAGCTCCCTCCCGAGGGAGCCTGAACAGAAGGTTTCAGTTATGCAGAAATCTGACTGTTTTATTTGCCTCCCATTCAGGGGAGGTGGCATTTTCGTAAGAAAATGACGGAGGGGTTAAATCTCATAAAACAGAGAATATTGAATAGTTAAAAGTTTTATAATCAGGAGTGTGTTTGCCAAATCATTATCAGATATATTTCTTGTTACCTGTTACGCTGAGGGTGTTGTTCTCAAGGCAAAGACCTGTGCCGTCTGCAACGCAGTCAAGGGGATTGGTTGCAATAAGAACGGGGATTTTTGTTTCTGCAGAGATGAGCTTATCAAGACCTCTGAGAAGTGCGCCGCCGCCTGTGAGCATAATGCCGTGGTCAATGATATCGGCTGCAAGCTCGGGGGGAGTCTTTTCGAGAGTGGACTTAACTGCATCAACAATCTGTGAAACTGTGTCAGCCATAGCTTCACGGATTTCTTCGCTTGTGATGTCAACATTCTTGGGAAGACCGTCCATGAGGTTTCTGCCCTTGATGTTCATTGTGCCTTCGCCCTCATAGGGATAAGCCGAACCGATTTTGATTTTGATATCTTCAGCGGTTCTTTCACCGATAAGAAGATTATATTTTTTCTTGATATAAGAAATGATTGCTTCGTCAAAGCTGTCGCCTGCAACTCTTGCTGAGTTTGCGGTAACAACGTCGCCGAGTGAGATAACGGCAACTTCCGATGTGCCGCCGCCGATGTCAACAACCATGCTGCCTGTTGCTTCGCTTACGGGAAGACCTGCGCCGATAGCTGCTGCCATGGGTTCTTCAATAAGGCTTACATATTTTGCGCCTGCGCTCTTTGCAGCGTCATAAACAGCCTTTCTTTCAACTTCTGTAACGCCTGAGGGGATGCAGATAAGAACTCTGATTCTTGTGAAAGGCGATCTCTTTGTTGTTTTTTTGATGAATGAAGCAATCATCTCTGCTGTGATTTCAAAGTCAGCGATAACGCCGTCTTTAAGGGGACGGACAGCTGTGATTGAGCCGGGAGTTCTGCCTATCATTTCCTTTGCTTCCATACCAACGGCAACAACTCTGGGGGGATTGCTCTTCTGGTCAACAGCAACAACGGAGGGTTCACGAATTACGATTCCCTTGCCCTTAAGGAATACAAGGGTATTTGCAGTACCTAAATCTATACCGATATCCTGAGTAAAAAGCATATTAATTATCTCCTTAATTCTTAATTGAAAAATTTATCAGTGGAAGTTGATTGTTGCGAGAATATCTGTGAATTCCTTAAGGTTTTCGTTGATATCACGGCGGCCTTCGATTTTGCAGGAGTAAGTGTTGCCGTTCTTTTCAAAGAAGAAATATGCAACAAAGCCCGGAACGGAATTTCCGTTTTCGTCTGTTTTGAGATTGGGAACATAAGCTGAAATGTAAGTTGCTGTGAGATCCTTGCCGATTTCAACTGTTTCATTTCTGAAGTCACCGTTGGGATACATCTTCTTCATGTTGGCAAAAACAAGAGAAACGGTTTGCATTGCCTGAGAAACTGTGCCCTTCTTTGAGGTGATAACGAGAGATTCTTCTGTGCCGTCCTTTGTGATTGAAAGGTCGTTAAGAGTCAGCGCATCTGACCAGCCGTCGGGAATTTCAACCGAGTAATTTTCAGCTTCAACTCTTCTGCCGAGAATGATTGCATGATCCATAGCGATAGCGTTTGTTTTGTATTCGCCGTTTTCATCTTTAACATTCTTGCCGTTTTCGTCTGTTACAAGAACGATGATGTTGCCTGCTTCGTCTCTTGCGATGCCGCCGTCGGGTGAAGTTGCAACTGCAACCTGTTCGCCTGCACCGTTTTCAACAACAGCGCCGTTTTTGATTCTGGGCTTGCAAGCGGTGAAACAAGTGAGAATAACAATTAAAGAAAGAATGAGAGCAAAATATTTTTTCATTATGATTTGTCCTTTCATCTGAAAATTTCTCAGCCGTTGAGAGCCTTGAAAGCTTCTTTATTATTTTTATAAAGGGTTTTGTAAACTGCATAGTTGCGGTCATAAACCTCTTTGTTTGCGGGGTTGGGTCTGAATGTTTTCTTTGCGGGGATGAGTGATTTTGCCTTTGAAATATCATCAAGCACTCCGAGACCGACTGCCATAACAACAGCCGCACCGACTGCGCCTACGTTCTGGGGCGAATCAACGGTTTCAACCGTTCTGCCTGTAATGTCCGCAAGAATCTGGCAGGTTACATCGCTGAGAGCGCCGCCGCCGACAAAACGGACTGTTTCGGAAGTTTTGATTTTCTTATCCTGAGTGTCAAGGAACCATCTCATGTGCATGCACACGCCTTCGAGAACGGAGCGGATAAGCTCTGTTTTGCCAACATCGAGGCTGATGTTGAAGAACATTCCTCTTGAGTTGGGGTCTTCGAACGGGCAACGGTTGCCGTGAAGCCACGGAGTGAAGATAACGCCCTGACTGCCTGCGGGGATTTCGCTCACAACCTTTGAAAGATAGTCATAAAGGCTTGTGTAAACTGTTTCTTCGGATTCCGCAACATCGGTTTTGTTAAGGAAAATGCCGATTTCGTCAAGAGCGAGGTGGTCTTTTACCCATTCAAGGCATTTGCCTGCGGTTTCAAGCTCTGCGAAATAATTGAAACGGTCTTTCTGAGCGCCGACGATTGCCGCAATCATTGCCGAAGCATCAACAACACTCTTGTCAACAACGGTTGAAGCCCAACCTGATGTGCCGTTATAAATATGAGTGTCGCCAAGCTCAACGCTGCCTGCGCCAACGCCGATAAGCGAAGCGTCGCCGCCGCCGCCGAATACTGCCGTGCCTTCCTTAAGACCAAGCTCTGCGGCTGCCTTTGCGGTCAGACCGCCTGCCTTGTCCGTGCATTTGATAAGCTCGGGCATATGGTCGGGGTTGACTCCGAGAAGTTTGCAGATTGTTTTGCTGAAGCCTTCCTTACCCTTTCGGATATCATAAAGAAGAGTTCCGAATGCGGAGTCGGGTGTCATAACGAACTTATCTGTCATGCGGCAGATTATGTATTCCTTGACATCGAGCCATTTGTGGACTCTCTTGAAGTTTTCGGGTTCGTTTTCTTTGACCCAATTATATTTCCAGACGGGGTCTTTGACGCTTGCGGAAACAGCGCCCGTGATAAGAATTGAAGGAATGAGCTTGAAGATGTTTGCGCCTGCAATCTGAATTCCGTTTGCCATGCCTTCCTTAATCTGCTTTCTTGCACGCTGGTCCATATAGCTGAAGGCTCTGTGTACGGGTTTGCCTTCTTTATCAACGAGAACAAGACCCTGCATCTGTGAGCAGAAAGAAATGCCTTCAACCTGCTCGGGCTTGATATCGCAGTTTTCAAAAATGGTTTTTGTGGTTGAACAAATTGCTGCCCACCATTCGTCGGGGTCCTGCTCTGCGCCGCCGTCAGGCATGATATAGAGCTTATAGCCTTCCATAGCTGAGCTGATGAGCTTGATTTCCTTGTCGATTTCAAAAAGACAGGATTTAACGCCGGTTGTTCCGATGTCATAGGAGATAACGTATTTCTTACCCATATTTTTCACCTTAATCCTGATGCAATGCATCATTTTGATAATAATAGGAAATAATTAAGAAACTGTGAGAAAAGTGTAAAAAGTATATATCTATACACTATTACCCTATTTTACTCTATTATTATAATAATAATAAATATAAATTACAAGAGTTATTTTAATATTTTATTACATAATTTGAATAAAAAAACGGCCTGCACATTTGAGTGCAAGCCGATTATTTTTATTTTTTGAATACATTTATGACGGGCATGAAAGGTGACATCACAAAAACTGCGATTCTTTCAAACATCTGTCTGATTTTTTCGCCGAAAGTGAGCTTGTTTTTTTCGGGAGCTTTTTCGGTTACGGGTTCTGTTTTGACTGTTGTTTCTTCAGCTTTTTCTTCGGCATAATCAAAGGGTCTGATGAAGAAATGAGAGGGATTCTTAACTCCCTTGCTGTCAACAAAATCTTCAACATTATTGATGATAACGCCCTTTTTCTCGTTCATTGCATGAACACATTTGCCTTTGCCGAGATAAACGGCGGCGTGGTTGCTCCACACAACGATATCGCCTTCTTTTGCCTTGCTCATATCCTTGATAACCGTGCCGAATGACTTCGCTTCTTCAACGGTGTTATAAACGGATGTACTGTGGCCGAAAGTGATTCCGTGATTTTCGAGAACATAATACACAAGACCCGAGCAGTCGAATCTGGTGGGGCCTTTGCTTGAATATTTGTAGCCGCAGCCTTCAAGTTTTGCGGCGAATTTTGCAACATCGCTTCCGTTAACGGATGAAGCACCGAGAGCGCTGAATGAAAAGGCACTTACGATAATCGCTGATATCATGAGAATTGCGGTAATCTTCTGTGTAATCTTCATATAACCTCCTGATGTGTATGGCACACAACAGTTCAACATTATACAAGATAAAACAGGGTCTGTCAAGGATTATTACTTGACAAAATCACCAAACGGGTAAGAAGTATTTTGTGGAAAATGAATAATAAAGGCTGAAAATTAAGGGTGGGAGTTGCTTTTGAGTGAAAAATGAAAAATGAAAAGTGAAAAGTTAAGGGCCTGCGACACTTTTTTATAAACCCTTCCGCCTCGCTATGCTCGGCACCTCCCCTACAGGGGAGGCTGATGATACAGTCGGCTTTCTGCATAAATAAAACTGAATGTTTAGGCTCCCTCCGGAGGGAGCTGTCGCATGGCGACTGAGGGAGTTATATCAGCTTTTGCGGAGCAATAATTACGCATTGCGCATTAAAAAACTGTGCCGAAGCACAGTTTTTTTAAGCCTTATATTCAACTGTGAAGCAATGGGATTTTATAGCAAAATCAACCACATAGCATCTGAAAGCGTTACCCTTTATTTTGGCATTTCCCACACGGATTTCGGTGATATAACCGATGTCTGAACTGTATGCGCTGTCGTGCGAGAGAATCTCGAGCCAATCTGCAGGGTTGTCCGAAAGAGTTATCTGAACATTGTTTTCGCGTGCATAGGATTCGATATATTTTTTCATGTCTGCCGCAGATATCTCTTTTGTTGTGGAATCAACGGTTTCGCAGCTTGAAATTCCGCCGTTGAGATAGGGGTAGGTGTCTGCTTTCCATACGCTTGAAGCGGATGCGGTTTTGCCTGCTGATGATGCAAAATAAACGGTATTTGCCGCCGAGCCGTTATAGTCAACATATTTTGCAACGGGAGTGTCGGTTGCAGCCGCCATTCCGAGATATTCAAGGCAGGCTTCGTAAATTTTTGAGCCGACATAATCAAAATTATCCGCATAAGCGTGCTGACTTCTTTTAACCTCAAATCCGTTATGCTTTGCATAGGTATAAATCGTTGCCATCTGAGCCTTGAGAGCTTCTTTTCCTGCTGAACTGTAGCCCATTTCCTGCTTGGTGGTTTTGCAGAGATATTCAACAATTCCGATATCAACGCCGCCGTATTTTATTGTTGCGGGGGTTGAAGATTCGGTCTTAACGGTTGTGCCCGGATAATAATGAGTGAGAATTTTTTCGTATGTATCGCCGTTTGCCGCCATTGCCATTGCACCGTGCTGGCTCATTCCGACGCCGTGACCGTAGCCGTAAACACGGAAGATGAATGTGCCTTTGATATCGGATTCCGTTGTTGTTTCGGCGGAAGTTGCGGTGGTTGTGGTCGGCAATGTTGTGGTAGTGGTGGTTGTGGGTTTAGCGGTAGTTGTTGCGGTGGTTGGTTTCGTAGTGGTTGTTGTGGGTTTTGCGGTGGTTGTTGCCTTTGTGGTAGTGGTGGTAATAACGGTTGTTACAACCTTTGTTGTAGTCTTGATAGTTGTTGTTATTTTTGTCAACGCCTGTGTGAGAGTTGTTTTTGCCGCTGTGGTGATAACCGATGACGGAGCGGTTGTTATGAAAGAAGTGGTTTCGGGAATCAGTTCAATCCCGTTATCCGCATTTTCAAGACCGTTTCCGCCGTAGTCATTATATATATAATCATTATTATAATATGTGTCTTCGTATTCGATATAGTCATTTGCGCCGTAGGTGGGAGAATCCTTGTTTTCCTTTGCGGAAGAAACAAATGCAAGCGCAACGCAAACAATAATCGCAACTGCAATCGCAGCAACCGCAATAATCAGCGGAGTTTTGGAGTTCTTTGACCATTTTTTAACAGCCTTGGGCGGATTGGGATTAACAAGCACGGGCATTGCGGAAAGTTCATCAAGCATCTGACAAAGTTTGATGATTGCCGCAACGATGAGCTCTTTTTTGCCCTCGCCCTCTTTGGCATAGACAACTGCCGCTTTTGCTCTTTCGGAATCGGCAACACAGACCGTTACCGCATCCCCCGACCCGTCATTCTCAACATCGGAAATTGCAATTCCGAGATCGGTTGATGAGTTTTCTTTGGAGAGCTTGGCGCAATGAGCGATATAGTTTGAAACAGATTCGTCATCTGCCTTGTCTTTCATGGAAGAATCGCCGATGAATGCTTCTTCGCAGTCGGGCACGGCAGAGATTGCCGAAAGCAGCATTTTTCCGCTCCCGCAAGGAGAAACCGCAACGGTTTTTCCGCTTGCGATAACGCCGTTTATATGGTCACGAAGCTCCTGCATCTTTGTTTTCTTTGCCATGGGAATGAGCTTATCAAGACCCGAAGCAAAGAGATATTCAAGTTTTTCTTTATCAAGGGGAAGAAAAACGAGAGTGCCGTTTCCGATATCCGTTGAAAAAGCGGAAAACAGACCGTCTGCGGTGAGAACGACTTTTGATTTTTCTGCAATTGCGCAATGAAGGTCACGCTCTTTGGGATTAAGGACGGAAATTTCACCGATTGCATCGGAAATACGGCGGCTTTTAACGATTTTTAAGGAAAGTGATCTGAGAAGACGGAATTTGGTGTTAAGGAAAGAATCAACGGGCGCAGCGGCAACAACAAAGTCGCCTTGGGATGCACGGGCAACAGCCTCTGCCGAAAAGACGGAAGCCTCGCCGAAATTATCTGATTCACACCCGAGCCGTTGTTTTAGATATTCTGCCGCACCCTGCACCGATTCGGCGCAAAGCGTCAGACAGGTCACCTTTCTTTCCATAATAATCACCGTTCCTTAAATTTTATTTGAATTACCATCTTGTTTCGTTTGCGTGGGTATTTGTTTTTCCGTAAGCGTCATACCATGCCTGCGGGAATTTGGGGTCATTATTCTTATATGCCTTTGAAGTGTCAACAGCAATGCTTTCGCCTTCTCTTCTTTCTCTTGCAACAACAACGAGTCTTGCATCGTCGAAGTCATAAGCGCAGGTTGAAAGTGTGAGAATCTTATCGTTCACATTGATGTCAACGCCTGTTGTGTAGAGCTTTCTCTTATCGATTTCTTCGATATACTGCTCGAATTTTGCATCGCCCACATCGATGAAGTTATAGGGGAATACATAGCCGTTATCATCATCCTTTTCGGAGTTTGAGATGAATACGGCATAAACGAACCATGTGTGGTCGCCGTAAATTGTGTTACATTCGATAACAGGTGCCTGACGGAAACCACTGATATCACGGTAGTTTTCGAGCATACCGAAAATAAGGTCGTCATGGCGCATATTGTGACCGTAGATAACTGTGTTTCTGTGGAGAGTTGTGAAATTATCGATTCTGTAATCAAAGAAGGGAACACCGTAGCGTGTATATTTGCCGTAGATATCCTTCTTGAGATAGTAGTTGTTGTCCTTGCCCTGAGCAATGGGAAGGTTGATTTCGAATCCGGGGATTGAAATCCAGCCGCGGAGATCGTCGTTTGCGGAATAGAGACTTGCATATTTTGCAAGCATTCCTTCGGGATAATTTGTATCGGAATTTGTGTTCTGTGAGTCTTCAACGGTTGCATCGCTGTGAGTGTTGATGTTTTCACTCATTTCGCTTGCGATTTTATCGTTGTCGCTCTTGAAACGGTAGGGCTCGATGATATAGACATTTGCGAGCATACCTACGCACACGATGATTGTGATAATTGAGATTGAAAGCACAATCTTTCTGATAACTTCACCAACGCCGCCCGATGATTTTTCTTTCTTTTCTTCTTCGGGAATTTCTTCAATAAAAGCGTCGGGATTATCGAGAAGTGAAGTCTGGATTGTGGGGGTTGATTCATAGAGCTTTTCGGGCATTGCGGCGGCTCTTTCGTAATCGTTTCCGTCATCGGGAACGCTGATAACAAAGCCTTTCTTTTCTTCGGGTTTTGCAGGAGAATTCTCTTCGGGAGCTTCTTCGCCGAGAAGGTCGGCAAATTCGGCATAGAAATCATCGTCTGATTCGGGAATCTCTTCCGAAACTTCTTCTGCAATTTCTGCGGTTTCTTCAGCTTCGGGAATCTCTTCAGGCTCTGCAATTTCGGGGAGTTCTTCCGCAATATCTTCTGCAGGAGCTTCTTCTTCAAACATTTCGTCCCAATCAAAGGCATCATCGCTGAAATCAAGCTCTTCTTCTGCTTCTTCTTCCTCAATTTCTTCGGCAGGAAGGTTTGCAACAAGCTGAGCGGCGGATGAAAGCTCGGTGTCAACGGGAACAATCTCCGAATTTGATTCAATTTCCGAAAGAATATCTTCGAATCCCATTTCTGAGTCGGTTTCTTTCTTGAGCATATCAATCATGCTGAAAATTCCTGCTTTTGCATCGTCAACTGCAATTTCGCCGACTTCTTCGGGTGCGGATTCATCAAAAATTGCGGTTTCCTTCGGTTCATCTTCTTCGTCAAGTGAAACAACGGGGATGTCCGCATCAAAATAATCGTCAGGATTCATCCAGAGATCTTCGAGAGTTGAATTTTCATCTTCGGGAAGGGGCTCGGGGTCGGAAAGCACAACCTTTCTGGGCTCTGCTTCGCTCTCGGTGAGCATTGACATGGGCTTTGGCACGATTGTGTCGGGACCGCTTCCGATAATATCGTCATAAAGACTCTGCAAATCGGCTTCAAGGCTCTTTTCTGTTTTTTCAATATCGTCACGGAATCCGTCAAAAAGGGAATCTGATTCTGAATTTTCAACAAGAAAATCGCCGAGATTGATTTCGGTTATTGCTTCATCGTCTGCAATTGAGCTGAGATTCTCGGGAATCGATGAAGGGTTTTTATTTTCGTTCATATTATCTTTTGACATCTTTTTGTCCTCCGCAAATTAGTTGGCGCTGGGCTGCCACTTCGCTGTATTCTTATAAGGATTTGTTTTTCCTTTGCTGTTATACCATACCTGGGGTCGGCGGTAATCGGGGTTGTCCTTCACAAGGGAAGCATCGATTTCTTCGCTCTCGCCTTCGTGAAGAAGTCTTGCAACAACAACGAATCTTGTGTCGATGTTCTTGCCGTAGTCATAAATGCAGGTTGAAAGAGTGATGATTTTATCTGTCGGCTCAAGTGAAACGCCTGTTTCGTAAAGCGCTCTCTGTTTTACCTGCTCTATATATCCGACCATGTTGTTATCGCTCATGTCGGGATAAATATAGTTGAAGAAATAGCCGTTATCGTGGGAAGGCTGGGTTGTTGAAAGGAAAACGGCGCAGATTTTGTATGTATACTCTTCATAAAGAGTGGAGTATTTTATTATCGGACTTTCAATGAAATTCTGCTTGTCCTTATAGTCATAAAGCGAGCGGAATGCCTGCTTGGGCACATCCGAACCCATGCGGCTTGTTGTGTGACCGTGGATAACAATGTTTTTGTTGATGCCGTCGGTCATGCAGCGGTAGTCAAGATAAAGATTACCGTAGTTTGTGGAAGTTGTGGAAGAAGTGCTTCTTTCGTAGAAGTCCTTTTTGAGATATTTCTCGTTGTCGTTGCTCTGAAGCACGGCGGTGTCAATCTCTGTGTTCGGGATTGAGAGCCAGCCTACGAGATTGTTATTGACGGAATAGGGCTGTTTGAATTCCTCTTTTATTCCTTCGGGATAACTTCCCTGCTTTTTCATGTTATTTGAAATAACGCCCGTGAGAGTTTCGGCAAGAGCGTTGATTTTTTCGCCGCTGAGAACAAAGTTTGAAGCATTGGTTTCAAGCTGAGTCTGTTCATCGGGCTTTTTGACAAAATTCACCACCGAAAGAGAGGCAAATATAACTGTCAATGCCGCAAAAACGGCACAGAGTATTGAACATATCTTTTTGGTATCCATGGTTACCCTCTTTTCTCTGTATAAACTCTTGCAAGATTGAGCGCACGGGAAGCAGTCACATAGCGGTTATATTCCCTGTCGTTCTTGCCTGTTTCGATTTTTTCAACGGATTTATAATCTTCGGTGTCAATTGCAATGTAGCAAAGACCGACGGGTTTGTTTGTGCCGTCGCTGTTCGGCCCTGCAATTCCCGTTACGGAAATTCCGATATCCGCACCCGACACACGGCGGATTCCCGCCGCCATTTCTCTTGCTGTCTGTTCACTCACCGCACCGTAGGATGCGAGAGTTTCTTCTTTGACGCCGAGAATTTTCTGTTTCATTTCATTTGAATAAGTGATTGCGCCGAATCCGAAAACCGAGCTTGCACCCGAAATATCCGTGATTCTCTTGGGAATATATCCTGCGGTACAGCTTTCTGCCGTTGCGATTGTGAGATTTTTCTCCTTGAGAAGCTCAACCACTCTCTGCTCAATGCTTTCGCTGTCGATGCCGTAAACATAGTTTCCGAGCCTTGCGCAGACATCGTCAATAATGGGTTTGCAGAGTTTTTCGGCTTCTTCTTCATTTTCCGCCTTTGCGGTGATTCGCAGAAGTGCTTCGCCTTTTTTGGCATAGGGAGCAACGGTGGGATTTTCGTTTTCAAGCAAATCTGCACAGAGTTCTGCCATTGCGCTCTCGCCTATTCCCATTGTTCTCACCGTGTGGGAAACAATTGCGCCGTCGGAATATTCACGAAGATAGTCAACGATGCTTTCGTGATACATCGGAGCCATTTCATAGGGAGGACCGGGAAGCATAACAACGCATTTTCCGTCTTTTTTAAGACCGAGACCCGGTGCCGTGCCGTGATTATTTTCAAAAACATCGCCGCCAACGGGTACGAGTGCCTGACGGAGATTTGTTTCGGGCATTTCAAGACCCTTTGAATTGAAATAACCCTTTATTTTTTCGGCAATGCCGTTATCAGGTTTCATTTCAAAGCCCATGACTTCACAGCAGACGTCTCTCGTGATATCATCGGCAGTAGGGCCGAGACCGCCCGTTGCGATAACGATATCGCTTCTTTCGAGAGCGGTTCGGAGTGCGGCGGCAAGTCTTTCGGGGTTGTCGCCGACGGTTGTGTGGCGGAGCACCGATATGCCGAGCTTTGCAAGCTGCACGGAAAGATATTTTGAATTTGTGTTGAGTATATCGCCGAGCAGTATTTCCGTGCCGACGGAAAGAATTTCGCAAACCGACATATTTTTTCTCCTTTAATAAGCGTTAATATGAATGAATCTTGTTTCCTCAACTGCTTCTTTTACAAGTCTGTCAACGTCGAGAGCCTTTTCGCATTCTTCAACGTAGTCAATGGTGGGACGTGTTCTGGGATGTTTGGGAGTGAACACGGTGCAGCAGTCTTCATAGGGAAGAATTGAAATATCAAAAGTTTCTATTTTTCTTGAAATTGCAACAACTTCGTCTTTGTCCATACCGATAAGAGGACGGAAAACGGGCATTTCGCAAACCGCATCCGTGCAGGCAATCGCAGGCATTGTCTGGCTTGCAACCTGACCGACGCTTTCACCTGTGATAAGTGCGCCTGCGTGTTCACGCTGAGCGATAATCTGCGAAACTCTCATCATCATGCGGCGCATGATAACGGTGAAAATTTCTTCGGGGCAGTTGTCCTTTATCTGCTCCTGAGTTTCTGTGAAAGGAAC
Organism: Acutalibacteraceae bacterium; assembly: GCA_045645685.1. Taxonomy (GTDB): domain Bacteria; phylum Bacillota; class Clostridia; order Oscillospirales; family Acutalibacteraceae; genus CAG-177. The sequence continues at coordinate 5,533 of JAZRJH010000151.1, read as the reverse complement.
AACATAAAGAGTGATTCTGCCTGAATATTTGCTCACCTGTCTGAGAAGTGAATGAACCTTCTGCTCGGCTCTTTCGCTTGTGTAAGGGGGTGATGCAAAGTGGATTGCGATGAGTTCAAGTCCTCTTTTTGCCATCATGTATGCGGCAACGGGGCTGTCGATACCGCCCGAAATAAGAATTGCGGATCTGCCTGCAGAACCTGTGGGCATACCGCCTGCACCCTTTATCTGTTTGCCGTGAATATAAGCATGAGTATCTCTGACTTCAACGGTAACAACCATGTCGGGGTTGTGAACATCAACTGCAAGGTGGGGGAATTTGCGGAGAAGATATCCGCCCGTTTCTCTGCAGATTTCGGGTGAGCCGAGGGGGAACTTCTTATCCGAACGCTTTGCTTCAACCTTGAAAGTGCGCACTCCGAGAAGCTGGGGAGCCAGATATTCTTCTGCGCTTCTCAGAATAACATCCATATCCTTTTCAACAGCCGCAGCTCTTGAAAATCCCGCAATGCCGAAAATCTTGCTGATGCGTTCAACCGCTTCTTCAAGGTCTGCGCCTTCCTGCGGCTCGGCAACGATTGTTGACTGAGCGATTCTGAAGTTGAAATTGCCTGCGGAAGCAAGTCTGCGCTTCATGTTTTTAACGAGCATATCTTCAAAGGTTCTTCTGTTAAGACCCTTGAGAGCAAGCTCTCCGTGTTTGATTAAAATAATTTCTTTCATATTCCTTGTATCTCCGATTTATTTAAGTACTCTTATTACTTTCTTTCCCTCGGTGATTCCGAGAATAAGAGCGTCGATTTCCTGAATTGTGGTGAAACGTGAAAAGCTGATTCTCAGCGGACCGTCAAGACGGTTTCTGTCGAGATTCATCTGCATGAGAACATGGCTTTTCTTTCCCTTTGAACAAGCAGAACCGCTTGAAACACAGATTCCTCTGTCCGAAAGGAAGTTGAGCATCGGCTCGGACTTGATTCCGATGAGCGAAATGTTCGTCACATACGGCAGAGCGTCGGGCGGAGAATTGATAACAACGCCGTCAATTTCCGTCAGCTTCGACACCATGTAGTCACGAAGCATTGTGATATGCTCAAGCTCTTTCTGCGGATCGGGCAGGACTCTTGCGGCGGCGGCAAAGCCTGCAATGAGCGGCATTGCTTCCGTGCCCGGTCTGATTTTCTTTTCCTGCTCACGGCCGAAGGTTCTCGGTTTAATCTTTACACCCTTGCGGATATAAAGAGCGCCGACGCCTTTCGGGCCGTGGATTTTATGGGAGCTGACTGTCATCAGGTCAACCCCGAGTGTGGCAGGCTTCACGGGCATTTTTCCGAATGCCTGAACGGCATCGCAATGAATCAATGCAGGTGAACGCGCCATCATAACGGCTCTTTTTGCAGCCTGAACGGGCATTATTGTTCCGATTTCGTTGTTGACAAGCATCATTGAAACAAGAATCGTGTTTGAATTGACTGCAGCATAAAGGTCTTTTTCGTTCACTCTGCCGTAACTGTCAACCCTGAGCCTGATAATCTCGAATCCGTCTGCTTCAAGGTGGTTGAGAGTGTCATCAATGCTTGAATGCTCAATGCTTGTGGAAACTATTCTTCTGCCCATGCGGCGCATCTGATAAGCCGCGCCCATGAGAGCGAGATTGTTGCTTTCCGTTCCGCCTGAAGTGAAGAAAATCTCTTCGGGTGAGCATGAAAGACGGGCAGCGATATCCTTTCTCGAATTTTCGAGAAGTTCGTTGGCTCTGTTGCCCACGGCGTGAAGAGAGGACGGATTTCCCCAACTCTGAGTCATCGCTTCCGTTACCGCTTTTACCGCTTCGCAGCAGGGCGCTGTGGTTGCGCTGTTGTCAAAATATGCTTCCATCATTCTCCGTTCACCTCTGTCGGCACTATGCCCATTATAGTCATATTTAAAACATTATACACTATTTTTCCCCCACTTGCAATAATTTTTTTATTATATAATATATAGAGAGAAGAGATAAGGGCGAAAAAGCGCAATCTGTTGTATACATTATCATCACAACAACAGTATATGTAAAAAATTTTTTTGAGAGACAAAACTATATGTGAAACTTTACAAGAAAAAATTTAATAATTTTCAGCAGATTTTGTTAACAGTTTTAAAATATAATCGGAATTGAAAAATCTTTCCGTATATGGTATGATGTGAGTGAATAGTTAAATAAAATCGGGTGTGGGCAACGCCCACCATTAATGTTGCGAAGCAACACATTATTTGCGAAGCATACATCATCTCTCATGTGCATCGCACACATCATTACGGCGTGTTTCGCCGAATTCAAACGAAAGGAGAATGCGGATTGTCTGAAACCGTTGTCAGAAAACAGTCACATTTTCAGCAGATAACCGTTATGGCGCTCATGACGGCTTTTCAGCTTGTGTGCGCCGCCTGCGTTTTGTGCAGACAGGAAGAGCTTAGCCTGAAAATGGTCTATATTTTCTTCGGATATATTGCCGCCGAGTGGGTATATATGCTCATCGGCACGCTCGTTACGGGCAACGATTATTTTGAGCTTGAAGCCATTGCATTTTTCCTTTCGGGAATAGGTCTTACGGTCTGTGCGAGCTTCAGCGAAGATTATGCGCTCAAACAGATAATCGCAATCGGTCTCGGTCTTGCGGTTTATCTTGTTATGCTTCTGCTGATAAAAGATGTTCAGTTTGCAAGTCTTCTGCGATATCCTGCCGCAGTCGGTGCGGTCGGACTTCTTGCAGTCAATCTTCTGCTTGCGCAGAATATCAACGGCACTCTCAACTGGATTGACCTCGGATTTTTCTCCGTTCAGCCGTCGGAATTCGTCAAGGTTGCATTCATTCTTGTGGGTGCGGTTTCTCTTGAAAAACTCCTTTCAAGCGTGAGCCTTACAAAATACATAATATTCTCGCTCGGATGTGTCGGTGCGCTCTTCCTTATGAAGGATTTCGGCACGGCGCTGATATTCTTTTTCACCTTTATTCTCATCGCTTTCATGCGCTCGGGCGATATCAGAACAATTGCTCTTATCTGCACGGTTGCACTCATGGGTGCGGCGCTGATTATCTTCTTCAAACCCTATGTTGCCAACCGTTTTGCGGCATACCGCCATGTGTGGGATTTCATGGACACAACGGGTTATCAGCAGACGAGAGTGCTGATTTATTCGGCGAGCGGCGGACTCTTCGGTCTCGGTATCGGCGAAGGAAAACTCCGTGATGTCTATGCGGCTTCAACCGACCTTGTTTTCGGTCTTATCTGCGAGGAAATGGGTCTTTTAATCGGAATTGCGGTGCTTCTCAGCTTTGCGGCAATCGCATTTTTTGCAATCCGCTCGGCAAAAACAGCCGCTTCAACTTTCTATGCAATCGCCGCCGTATCGGCTGCGGGAATGCTTCTTTTCCAGCTTTCGCTCAATGTTTTCGGAATAACAGACCTGCTTCCGCTGACTGGCGTCACTCTGCCTTTTGTCAGCCGCGGCGGTTCAAGTATGATATGCTCATGGGGACTTCTTGCCTATATCAGAGCGGCGGGCGCTCCTTTTGAGCCTCCAAAACCCGATGTTGCGGTTAAAAAACCCGTCAGAAAAGCAACTCCGAAAGGAGGCGCGGCATGAGAATTACAGCCAGAAGAGCGGCGATAGTCTATGCCCTGATTGCCGCATTTCTTGCAGGTGTCTGCATCTTTGTTGCAAGCCTTTTCATCAACGGCTCGGAGTGGGCATCCAACAAGGCAAACCGCCATATTTATAAGGGCGGAACGATAGTCAATGCAGGTGCGATTTATGATAAAAACGGCGTTGCACTTGCAAAAAGTTCGGATAACGAAAGAATTTTTTCTTCGGATTCAGCCGTTCGCAAATCCGTGCTTCATGTGGTCGGCGATACCGCAGGCGTTATTTCCACGGGCACACATTATCTTTACAGAGATGTTCTCTCGGGTTACAGCAAAATCGAAGGCATCTACAATCTCAAGCAGAGCGGCGAAGGCACGGATATAACTCTCAATATCGACAGCGAAGCGAACAAAATCGCATATAAGGCACTCGGCGAATATAACGGTGCGGTTGCGGTTTATAATTACAGAACGGGTCAGCTTCTCTGCAGCGTTTCAAAGCCGACCTACGACATAAATGACAAGCCCGAAGACTTGCTCACAAACGAAATTTATTCGGGTGTTTTCCTTGATAAGGTTGTTTCGGGAATATACACCCCCGGTTCGATTATGAAAATCGTGACGGCGGGATGTGCAATCGAAAATATCCCCGATTTATACAGCCGAACCTTTGAATGTGACGGAGAATTCGAAACCGATGACGGCTCGGTTATCTGCAACGGCGAACACGGAAAACAGGATTTCCAGAAGGCAATGAACAACTCATGCAACTGCGCTTTTGCTGAAATTTCAATTGAACTCGGTGCGGCGAAGCTCAAGGCATATGCCGAAACTCTCGGTTTCAACACTCAGCTTTATGCAAAGGAAATCAGGCTCACAAAGAGCAGATTCGACCCCTCGGCAACGAGCAAGGCGGAGCTTGGCTGGGCAGGCATCGGACAGTCAACAACCTATGTCAATCCTGCGCATTTTCTTGCACTCATGGGTGCAATCGCAAACGGCGGGACGGGTTATGCGCCCGACAGAATAAAACACACGGGCACGGTTTCGCAGATTATGGGAAGAATGGCTCAGGAATGTGTTAAAATCAATCCCGAAACCGCTGCAAAACTCAAGGTGCTTCTGCGCTCGAATGTTGAAGACAAATACGGCGACTGGAAGTTTGAAAACCTGCAGATGTGCGGAAAAACAGGCACGGCGCAGATAGACGGTGCAAAGAGCCATTCGTGGTTTGTCGGATATTCACAGAGAGAAGATCTGCCCCTTGCGGTGGTCTGTGTTGTTGAACACGGCGGTCAGGGCTCGGGCATCGCTTCAACCGTTTCAAACAAGGTTATGCAGTATTTTGCCAAATAAATATAATAAAATTCCTTTCGGTGCATATCATATAATGATATTTGCTGAAAGGATTTTTTTATGCTTAAAACTAAAGAACTCTTTGATTTATCGCATACTCTGGCAGATGAATATCTTGCAAAATATGAATATCCGTGGCAGTCGCTTTCGGGGATAAAAGGACTGATAATTTCTCTCGGAAAGTCCCTTGATATGAGTGAATATGTGCTTCGGGGAGATAATATTTTTGTCCATAAAACGGCGGTTGTTGCGCCTACCGCATTCATAGCTTCGCCTTGCATTATCGGCAGAAATACGGAAATCCGCCACTGTGCTTTCATAAGAGGCTCTGCGCTTATCGGCGAAAACTGCGTTGTGGGAAATTCGACCGAGCTTAAAAACGTTATTCTTTTTGATAACGTGCAAGTGCCCCATTATAACTATGTGGGCGACAGCATTCTCGGCTTCAGATCCCATATGGGTGCAGGGTCGATAACCTCAAATGTCAAGAGTGATAAAACGCTTGTTGCGGTTAAAAACGGCTGTGAAAAAACGGAAACGGGACTTAAGAAAT
>JAZRJH010000150.1:0-18514 GCA_045645685.1 Acutalibacteraceae bacterium | reverse complement strand
ATAAACGGAAATGATTATCCGTCTTATTATTTGTATGCCGCCTGCACATCAAAAGATTTCAGGGGCAAGGGAATAATGGGAGATATGCTTTCTTTTTCAAAATCTCTTTCAGCATCACGAAACAAGTATTTTATTGTTCTTAAACCTGCAGAAAAATCTTTGTTCGGATATTACGGCAGATTCGGATATAAAACCGTATTTACAAAGAAAACTGCTGAAATTGACTGCAATTCAGGAAATGTTAATGAATTCGGACTTGATGATTCTCATGTTGAAAAGAATTTTAAATCACGCGATAATATTTTTGACAGCATAAATTATTTTAAATGGGATTCCGATTCAGTTGATTTTGCAATCAGACATCATGAATATTTCGGCGGTAAATTTTTCAGCACAAAGAACGGATATGTTCTATATTTTCTGAAGGATGATGTTCTTTATATCAGAGAAAACACAATTTCGGATAATGATGAATTTCTGAAAGCAATCAATTATTTATGTAATATAAACAATACAGACTCAGTTATAGCAGAACTTCCGTCTGATTATCATATTAAATGCAAAAAATGTGAAGTTTCAGATTCGGGTATGATTCTGCCGCTGAACAATAAATCGGAAGAAATGATTTTATCATTTAATAATGCTTATCTTAATCTTGCTCTTGATTAATCAGGGAGGAATTACAAATGCTCTATATGTTTTTTGCTGACGGATTTGAGGAAGTTGAAGCAATCGCCACTCTTGATGTTATCAGAAGAGCGGGTATCGGAATCAAAAGTGTCGGCGTAGGCAACAAAACCGTTACGGGGTCACATAATATATCCGTTGTTTGTGATATAACAACAGATGAACTTGTTTATAATGCGGAAGATGTTGACGGAATGATTCTTCCCGGCGGAATGCCCGGCACAACCAATCTTATGAATAACGCTTTTGTTGATTCGTTTGTTGATTTATGTCATTCCGATAAAAAACTCATTTGTGCAATCTGTGCTGCACCCATGATTCTCGGTCGGAAGGGTCTGCTTAAAGATAAGGAGGCAGTTTGTTTCCCCGGTTTCGAAGATGAATTGAAAGGTGCAGTTTTATCCGATAATTTTGTGTGCAATTCAGATGGTATAATCACCGCAAAAGGCATGGGAAGTGCAATTGATTTCGGTTTGGAAATCGTTGCGGAAATGATTGATAAAGAAACAGCAGTTAAACTTAAATCAACACTTCAATGCTCATGACCGATAAAAAGCAATTAAGAAGAATATTTTCCGATATCAGGAAGTCTTTTTCCGAAGAAGAAAAATATAATTCAGATAATAAAATATTCACAAAATTTGTTAATTCATCATTTTTTAATAATTTCAACAAATATCTGATATATATATCGGTTAATAATGAAGTTGATACAATGAATATTATCCGATATTTATTGGATAATAATAAAAAAATTGCCGTGCCGTATTGTTGTGGTAAGGAGATGGATTTCTATTATATCAATTCAACCGATGATTTGATTGAAGGGAGATTCGGAATTCCGAGCGTTGATATAAATATCTCTGAAAAGGTAACGGAATTCAACGAAACATTATGCATTGTTCCTGCGCTTGCTTATGATGTTTCCGGTTATAGACTCGGATACGGCGGCGGATATTACGACAGATTCTTATCTGAAAATAATATCGACACTCTCGGATTATGCTTTGAAAAATGCATAACCGATAATTTACCGCATGAATATTTTGATATAAAAATAGATTGTGTTCTAACAGATTCTTGTTTAAGGAACCATAAGACTAAGGAGGTTTCTACATATGGATAACGAAAACAAAAACAAATTTAAAGTTCATATTGAGGATGACGGTTTTCTTAACCCCGATGATCTCGACAATATCTTGCCTCCGCCTGTGACACCTCCGAAGAAAAAATTTGAGGTTCATATTGACGACAGCGATACTTCAATGAGCAGTTTCGATGATCAGCAACCGAGATATAACGGTGAAATTTATTTTTCAAACAGAAAACCGCAGAAACCTCAGAATCAGAGAATGCCTGTTCAGAATGTTTCGCCTGCAAAAAAGAATCAAAAGAAAAAGCAGGCTTTCAACACAGTTACCGCTTTGTTCTTTGTTATTGTTGTTGTTTTCTCAACAGCTCTTTCTGCTTTTGCCATTTCATGCATCAATGATATTCTTGCATTTGGCAGAAGTGATGAGAAGGTTCAGATTAACATCCCCAACGATGCAACAACCGATGAGATCATTGATATTCTCAGTGAAAACGATCTTGTAAAGCAGAAAACATTCTGTAAGATTTTCTATAAAGGCTTCAATTATATCAAGAATATTAACAAAAAGAACAAACCTGCAGATCCTGTTTATTTCGGAGATATTTATTATGTTCAGAAAAATCTCGGTCTTGAAGGATATCTTACCGAATTCAAGCAGATTGCACAGACAGCAGACACAGTTACTCTTGTTTTCCCTGAAGGTTGGACAATCTATCAGATGTTTGATAAAATCGATGAGTTCGGAGTCTGCAGTAAGAGTGAACTTCTCGCATCAATCAACGGTGCTGATTTTGATTATGATTTCCTGAACGAAATAGAAGATGATCCCACAAGAACATTCAAACTTGAAGGATATCTTTATCCCGACACTTATGAATTCTATGAAAAGAGCAATGCGAACAGCGTTATCAGAAAATTGCTTGACGGTTCAGAAACAAAATGGACTGATGAATATGAAGCGCAGCGTGAAAAACTCGGAATGACCCGAGATGAAATAATTATTATTGCTTCCGTCATTCAGCGTGAAGCGGCTAATAAATCGCAGATGGGTCTTGTTTCTTCTGTTCTTCATAACAGACTTGCTCATCCCGTTTCATGGCCTCTTCTCGGATGTGACTCCACCAAAAATTATATCACTAACTATGTAAGACCAAATGTTGCACCCGACAAAGCGGCATATTATGCAAATTATTATGATACCTATATCAGCCAGGGACTTCCTCCCGGACCGATTTGCAATCCCGGTGACGATGCGATAAAAGCTGCTCTCTTCCCCGAAGATACCAATTATTATTATTTCCGTCATGATAAGTACGGAGAAATTTATATGGCAAAAACTCAGACAGAACATGACAGAAACGGTATTGAAGTTTTAAGAGTGAATAACCGTTAGGAGTATTAATTATCTATGACAGAAATCAAAAAACCTGAATTGCTTGCTCCTGCAGGTGATTTTGAAAGACTTGAAGCGGCAGTCGAATATGGTGCAGATGCTGTTTATCTCGGTTCCGATTGCTTCGGAATGAGAACTGCAGCTGCAAGTTTCGGCGGAGATAATCTTAAAAAGGCTTGTGATTATGCGCATTCAAAAGGTGTTAAGGTTTATCTTACCTGCAATACTGTGCCAAGAAACAACGAGCTTGACCGCTTGCCTTCTTTCTTTGAATATGCCGCTCAAAGCGGAGTCGATGCATTCATCATCACAGATATCGGTGTTATGGGAATGGCAAAGAAATACGCTCCTGATGTTGAAATTCATATTTCAACTCAGGCAGGTATTACAAACTATGCCGCCGCAAATGCTTTCTGGCAGATGGGAGCAAAAAGAATTGTGACCGCAAGAGAATTGTCACTTGATGAAATCATCGGTATCAGACAAAATATTCCGTCAGAGCTTGAAATTGAATGCTTTGTTCATGGCGCGATGTGTGTATCTTTTTCGGGAAGATGCCTTCTCTCGAACTATATGACTGGCAGGGATTCAAACAGAGGAGACTGCGCACAGCCCTGCCGTTGGAGATATTCTCTTCTTGAAGAAAAGCGTCCAGGTGAATATTTTTCTGTTGAGCAGGATAATACAGGCACTTATATCATGAATTCCCGTGATATGTGTCTTATTGAACATATTCCCGAGCTTGTAAAAGCAGGTATAAACAGTTTTAAAATCGAAGGCAGAGCCAAATCGGCATACTATACTGCAGTTTCAGTCAATGCATACAGATGCGCTCTTGACAGCTATGAAGCATCGGGATTCAGCGAAAGCTGGAAACCTGAACAATGGATAGTTGATGAAGTCCGAAAAGCAAGCAACCGTCAGTATTGCACCGGTTTTTATTTTTCAACTCCCATGGATGATGCGCAGATTTTCTATAACGGAGGATATGTCCGTGAATGGGATGTTGCGGCAATTGCTGAAGATTGGAAAGACGGTGTTCTTTATGCTTCACAGCGCAACCGATTCTTTGAAGGTGATGAACTTGAGGTTATGATTAAAGGCAAGGAGCCTGTTAAAATCATGGTTTCAAATCTTCGGAACGAAGAAGGAGAAAAGGTTGAGAACGCACCTCATCCGATGATGAAATTCACAATTGATTGCCCGAATGAAATTCCTGCAGGTTCATATTTGAGAACGGAAAGAAAAAAAGATATAATTTTATAATCTTAAAAAATGTCAGGTTTTTGCCTGGCATTTTTTGTTTTTAATAATAAAATTTTGTCAAAAACTGAAAAACAACAACTTGTGTAAAATCTTGACATTGCTTCAAGATGTGGTATAATGTTATTTGTAAAAATTTGTGTTTTGGGAGGTTTGACCGAATGGCAAAAAAGCCCGAATATAATAATGAAAGTATGACATTGCTCAAAGGTCCCGACAAGGTCAGAAAAAGACCTGCTGTTATTTTTGGTTCAGACGGTCTTGATGGATGTCAGCATGCTGCATTTGAGATTATTTCAAACTCAATCGACGAAGCCCGTGAAGGATACGGTAATAAAATCATTATTACAAGATACGCAGACCATTCAATCGAAGTTCAGGATTTCGGAAGAGGATTGCCCGTTGACTTTAATAAGAAAGAAAATCGTTATAACTGGGAACTTGCTTTCTGTGAAATGTATGCAGGCAGTAAGTATGACACAAATAACAACGGAAGCTATGAATATTCTCTCGGTCTGAACGGTCTGGGTCTTTGTTCAACACAGTTTGCTTCGGATTATATGGAAGCTGAAGTTCACACAGGCGGCTACAGATACCTTCTTAATTTCAAAAAAGGTTTTATTGTAGGCGATATGATAAAAGAGGAATACAGCAAAAAAGACACGGGAACAAGAATCAAATGGCTTCCTGATCTTGATGTTTTTACAGACGTTGATATTCCGCTTGAATATTTTCAGGATACACTCAAAAAGCAGGCCGTTGTCAATGCAGGCGTTAAGTTCATATTGAAAAATCAGGTCGGAAAAAGTTTTGAAACCTTTGAATATCTTTATGAAAACGGCATTGAGGACTATGTAAAGGAATGTGTCGGAAATGATGCATTGACTACCGTTCAGACATGGCAGGGCGATGCAGTCGGCAGAGACAGAGAAGATTTGCCTGACTATAAGCTCAAAATGAATATTTCGCTCACATTCTCAAATAAAATTCAGCTCAAAGAATTTTATCATAACTCAAGTTTTCTTGAAAACGGCGGTTCGCCCGACAAAGCAACAAGACTCGGATTTGTTGCACAGATTGATTCTTATCTTAAACAAAACAATAAATATCAGAAGAGTGACGGTAAGATAACATTTCAGGATATTGAAGACTGCCTTGTTCTCGTTATTTCTTCATTCTCAACTCAGACTTCATACGCTAATCAGACAAAAAAAGCAATCACAAACAAGTTCATTCAGGATGCAATGACAGATTTCATCAAGCATCAGCTTGAAGTTTATTTCATTGAAAATCCGCTTGAAGCAGGGAAGATAGCTGATCAGGTTCTTATTAACATGAGAAGCCGAGTCAAGGCTGAAAAAACAAGACTCAGCACAAAAGAAGATCTCACCAAAAATGTCAATAATCTCACAAACAGAATTCAGAAGTTTGTTGACTGCAGAACAAAAGATGTTGATCTTCGCGAACTTTTCATTGTTGAGGGTGATTCGGCTTTGGGTGCTTGTAAGCAGTCAAGAAACGCTGAATTTCAGGCGATTATGCCTGTCAGAGGTAAAATTCTCAACTGTCTTAAGTCTGAATACGACAGAATATTCAAGAGTGAAATCATCACCGATCTTATCAAGGTAATCGGATGCGGTGTTGAAGTTCCTTCCAAGAAAAAATCGGGCAAAGATATGGTTTCGTTCAATCTTGATATGCTTAAATGGAACAAAATCATCATCTGTACCGATGCTGACGTTGACGGATTCCATATCAGAACTCTCATTCTTACAATGATATACAGACTTATGCCTACCCTTATCAATGAAGGAAAAGTTTTTATCGCCGAATCTCCTTTATATGAAATAAACTGCGGTGATGAAACATGGTTTGCATATACAGAAAAAGAAAAGAACGATGTTCTTACTGAAATCGGCAACAAAAAATACACCATTCAGCGTTCAAAGGGTCTTGGTGAAAACGACCCCGAAATGATGTCACTCACCACAATGAATCCTACAACAAGAAGACTTATTAAAATTGAACCTTCTTTTGCTCAGGAAACAGCTGATAAGTTTGATTTGCTTCTTGGTGATAATCTTATCGGCAGAAAAGACTATATTTCGGAAAACGGTCATCTTTATATCGATTTGACAGACGTATCATAATTTATTTACGGAGTTAAAAAATGGCTAAAAAAAGTAAAAAGGATATAAATTCATCTCTTAAAAAACTTGATGATAAAACTCATATTTTCGGTGCCGGCGATGTTGCAAACCAAAGCATTGTTGATGCTCTGGAAGTTAACTTCATGCCTTATGCAATGAGTGTTATCATGTCCCGTGCAATTCCCGAAATCGACGGTTTCAAGCCGTCTCACAGAAAAATTCTTTATATGATGTATAAAATGGGGCTTCTTTCGGGTCCCAGAGCCAAATCGGCAAAGATTGTCGGTCAGGTTATGCAGCTTAATCCTCACGGCGATGCGGCTATTTATGACACAATGGTTCGTCTTTCGAAAGGCTATGAAGCTCTTTTGCATCCTTATGTTGATTCAAAGGGTAACTTCGGTAAAGCATTTTCAAGAGATATGATGTGGGCGGCTTCTCGTTACACAGAAGCAAAACTCGAAAAAATATGTACCGAATTTTTTGTGGATATCGATAAGAACACCGTTGATATGGTTGATAACTTCGATAACACAATGAAAGAGCCTGCACTTCTTCCCGTAAATTTTCCAAGCGTTCTTGTTAATGCCAACACAGGTATTGCCGCAGGTATGGCGAGCTCAATATGTTCGTTTAACCTTGAAGAAGTTTGTAAAACTACGATTGAATTAATTAAAAATCCCAAGCATGATGTAACGGAAACTCTTCTTGCACCTGATTTTTCAGGCGGCGGTCTTCTTATATATAACAAAGAAAACATGGAAGAAATTTACCGTACGGGCAGAGGAGGATTTAAAGTCAGAGCAAGATACAGTTTTGATAAATCAAATAACTGTATTGAAGTTACCGAAATTCCGCCCACAACAACATGCGAAGCAATTATTGACAGAATTATTGAAAAAGTTAAAGCAGGTTCAATCAAAGAAATAAACGATATCCGTGATGAAACAGACCTTGGCGGTCTTAAAATTGCAATTGATATCAAAAAAGGTACAGACCCCGATAAACTCATGAAAAAGCTTTATGATACAACCACACTTCAGGATACTTTTTCATGCAATTTCAATGTTCTTATCAAATCCACACCGAAGGTTCTCGGCGTTAAAGAACTTCTCAATGAATGGATTGAATTCAGAAGTGAATGCGTCAGAAGAAGAACTGCATTTGATTTAAAGCGTGCTTCTGACCGTCTCCACCTTCTCAGAGGTCTTGAAAAGATTCTTCTTGATATTGATAAAGCAATCAGAATTATCAGAAATACCGAAGAAGAAGCGGAAGTTGTTCCCAATCTTATGATCGGCTTCAAAATTGACAGGATTCAGGCTGAATATGTTGCGGAAATAAAGCTTCGTCATCTCAATAAAGAATATATTATTAAACGACTTCAGGATATCAATAAACTTGAAGAAGCTATAAAAGATCTGAACGATATTCTTGATACACCCAAGAGAATAAAACAGATTATTGTTCTTGAACTCAAAGAAGTTATCAAGAAATATGCTAAACCCAGAAAAACAGAAATAATTTATTCAACAGAGATTGATGATTCATCGTTTGAAGAAGAAATTCCCGATTATCCCGTCCATATTTTCTTTACCAAAGACGGTTATTTCAAAAAAATCACTCCGTTGTCACTCAGAATGAGCGGTGCACAAAAACTCAAGGACGGCGACGAGATTTCGCAGACATTTGAAACAACAAACGCCAAAGAGTTGTTGTTCTTCACAAATAAATGTCAGGTTTATAAATCAAGCATTTCTGCTTTTGAAGATTCAAAGGCAAGCGTTCTTGGTGATTATATTCCCGCCAAACTTGAAATGGAAGATGGTGAATCGCCTGTTTTCATGGCATTGACAGGGGATTACAGCGGATATATGATGTTCTTCTTTGAAAACGGAAAAGCAGCAAAGATTGATATGAAAGCATATCAGACCGTTACCAAAAGAAAAAAACTTATCAAGGCATATTCCGATAAATCACCTTTGTCTGCAATTCTTCAGCTTACGGAAGACAAAGAGCTTGTTGTTATTTCAAGTTCAGGCAGACATCTTCTTATCAACACGGCGGTTATTCTTCCCAAAACAACAAAAGACACCATTGGCGTCGGTGTACTTACATTGAAAAAAGGTCACAGACTCATGACTGCCCGTGAATATAAAGAAGGCGAGTTTGCAAAACCGCACAGATACAAGGCAAAGAATCTTCCTGCCGCAGGTGCACTTCTCAGCAACGAAGATGAAGAAGAACAGATAACATTTTAAATTTAAAAGCCGTTCAAAGTCGGGCATCCCCACAATGAACGGCTTCTTCCCTGAATGGAATCAAGGGACTTCAAAGAAAATACAAACGCTCAATTTTCTTTGCAAAACTATATTTCCCGATATTAATTATTAAATTCAAAGTATTTTTTGCCAAATAAAATAAAAAAACATCTTGCATTTAATAAAATTATATGATAAAATCCATTAGTAAAATATTATTTGGAGGTTTATGACCTATGCAGTGGTACGAAATCGTATTGGGCATTGTTCTTATCATTACTTCTCTTGCACTTGTTGCTATGGTTCTTCTTCAGGAAGGTCGTCAGCAGGGTCTTTCAGGCGCTATCGCTGGTGGTGCTGATACATTCCTTGGCAAGAGCAAAGGTAAGACTGTTGAACAGAAGCTCGTAAAGATTACAAAGATTCTTGCTGTTGTATTCTTTGTGCTTTCACTTGTTTCAACTCTTGTTGTTCTCTTTATTAAGTGATTAACGCATTATAAGAGCTGCATTATTGCAGCTCTTTTTTGCTTTTAAAATGAATATAAACATTTGATTTGTCAATAATATTGTTACCAAATTACAAGGAGCGATGTTATGGCAAATTTAACTTCAAAAGAACTTTCCGCAATTGAAGACCAGCTCAACTGTGAACAAATGCTTATCAAAAAGTTCAAGGCGTATGCTCAGATTGCAACAGACCCTCAGGTTAAAACAACCTGCGAGCAGATTGCCAGCCAGCATAAACAGCATTTTGATACATTGATGGGTCATTTATATTAAGGAGAGTAACAAATGGATACAAATATTAATCTTACCGACAGAGAAATTATGGATGATATTCTCACATCGCAGAAGCATATAACCGGAGTTTACAACACATTTTCAAATGAATGTGTAAATCATAATCTTCAGGATGATATGCTCAGAATTCTGAAAGAAGAACATTCTATTCAGTTTTCTGTTTTCTCGGATATGCAGAAAAAGGGCTGGTATAATCCTGCAACAGCTCAGGCTCAGATGATTAATGATACAAAAACAAAATTTGAAAATATTTCAAAACAGCTTTGATAAAACGGACACTTCGGTGTCCGTTATTTTTTAAAATTTTTTATAAAAAAGGGTTGGAAAATCCGACAATATCTTATATAATACAATTATAATGGGTTGATATGGTTATCAACATTAAGGAGTTAACTATGAGTAAATATTCTGTTTCTCTTGAAAAGGTTATAAATGACCTTTCTTTGCAGGTTGTTTATACTCCCCAAAATCCTGCAGATATTTATATCACATCACAGGATGTTAACAGACCCGGTCTTATTTTAACAGGGTTTGAAGATTACTTTGATCCTGCAAGAATTCAGTTTATCGGTCTTACAGAGCTTGAATATTTCAAAAGTCTTACTAAAGAAGGATTTCTGGAATGTCTTGAGAGATTCTTTTCAAAAAGACCTGCAGCTATTGTTATTACAAGAGGACTTCCATGCGGCAAAAGATTTCTGAGCTTTGCCGAAAAATATGAAGTTCCCGTTCTTGCAACCAATGAATCAACATCGGGATGTATGTCTGCAACAATTTCATATCTCGGCGTCGAGCTTGCTCAGAGAATCACACGCCACGGTGTTCTTGTTGAAGTATACGGTGAAGGCGTTCTTATTCTCGGTGACAGCGGCGTAGGTAAGAGTGAAACAGCTCTTGAACTTATCAAAAGGGGTCACAGACTTATAGCTGATGATGCGGTTGAAATCAGAAGGGTTTCAAACAAAACTCTTGTTGGTTCTGCACCCGATAACATAAGGCATTTTATCGAACTTCGCGGTGTAGGCGTACTTAATGCAAGACGACTTTTCGGTATGGGTGCTGTTAAACTGACAGAAAAAGTTGACATGGTTGTTCAGCTTGAACCCTGGGACAGCGAAAAAGTTTATGACAGACTCGGACTTGAGAATGAATATACCGAAATTCTCGATATAAAAGTTCCCGTAACAGTTGTTCCTGTTAAACCGGGCAGAAACTTATCAATTATTATCGAGGCTGCTGCAATGAATAACAGACAGAAGAAGATGGGCTACAATGCGGCTCGCGAACTTCTCCACAGTCTCGGTATGACGGATGATATTATTCCTGCAAAAAAAGAACTTGAATTTTGGCACAATTTTTAAAAAATAATATATAATTTTACTTTGGAGGTAATAAAATATGTACAGAATCGGTGTTGATCTCGGAGGAACAAATATTGCAGTAGGTGTTGTTTCCGAAGATATGAAAATAATCGGCAGGGGAAAGGTCAAGACAAAGTGCCCCAGACCTGCAGCAGAAATTTTTGATGACATTAAAGTTGCAGTTGATATGGCAATCAAGGATGCGGGAATTTCAATGGATGATGTTGTTTCCATTGGTGTTGGTACACCCGGTTCAGTTAATAAGGAAAACGGTTATATTGAATTTGCAAACAATCTTGCTTTCGATCAGGTTCCCGCAAAGGAAATGCTTGAAGAAAGACTCGGAAAAACAGTATATCTTGATAACGATGCTAACTGCGCTGCGCTTGGCGAAGCAATCGCAGGTGTAGGTAAGGGTGTTGGCAATTTTGTTGCTGTTACTCTCGGAACAGGTGTTGGCAGCGGAATCATTGTAAACGGTAAAATTGTTAACGGTGTTAATTATGCGGCCGGCGAAATAGGTCACACCGTTATTATGGTTAACGGCAAACAGTGCAACTGCGGCAGAAAAGGATGCTGGGAACAGTATGCTTCAGCAACTGCTCTTATTGCACAGACAAAAGAAGCTATGCTTGCAAATAAAGACAGCAAGATGTGGCAGCTTGTAAACGGAAATATCGATTGCACAAGCGGCAGAACAGCATTTGACGCAATGAGACTCGGCGATGCTGCTGCAAAGGAAGTTTGCGACAACTATATCTATTATGTTTCTGTTGGTGTTAATAATATTATTAACACATTCCAGCCTGAAATTGTTTGCATCGGCGGTGGTGTAAGCCATGAAGGCGAAACAATTCTTGCTCCCATGAGAAAACACGCTGAAAACGAAAGATATACCATCCATTCAAAGAAGCAGACACAGATTCTTGCTGCAGAGCTTGGCAACGATGCAGGTATCTTCGGCGCAGCTCTTCTTGATGAATAATTAATTTTTGGAGGAAACCATGAGTTTTTATAATAAAATCTGCACACTGTGTGATAATATCGGATGCGAATATTCAACAGATGCCGTGCTGAAAAATTATACAAGCTTCAAAATCGGCGGCAAAGCCGACCTGATGGTTTTTCCCGATACCGAAGAAAAAATAATTTCAATTTTCAAAACAATCAATGAAAACACTATTCCGTGGCTTATCATCGGAAAAGGAAGCAATATGCTTGTTTCCGATGATGGCTTCAGAGGTGTTGTAATCAACACTTGCAAGTTTGATAATATTAAATTGATTGATGACACAACAATTTATTGTCATAGCGGTGCATCACTCTCCAAACTTTGCCGTTTTGCGCTTGATAATTCATTGACGGGCCTTGAATTTGCATTCGGAATTCCCGGTACTTGCGGAGGCGCTGCATATATGAATGCGGGTGCATACGGCGGTGAAATGGTTGATGTTCTTGTTTCTTGTGAACATCTTAAACCTGACGGCACAAAAGAATCATTCAATAATGAAGAACTTGATCTTTCTTACAGGCACAGTTCATATTGCGACTCCGATATGCTTATTTTATCACTTACTCTTAAACTTACCAAGGGCAATCCTGATGAGATCAAAGCAAAGATGGATGAACTCATGACAAAGCGTAAAGATAAACAGCCGCTTGAATATCCGAGTGCAGGCAGTACTTTCAAACGTCCCGAGGGATATTTTGCCGCTGCTTTGCTCGATGAATGCGGACTCAAAGGTTATTCCATCGGCGGAGCACAGGTAAGTGAAAAGCACGCCGGCTTCGTTATAAATAAAGGCGGTGCAACGGCTGATGATGTTATAGATCTTATTAAACATTGTCAGAAAACCGTTATGGAAACAAAAGGAGTTCTTATAGAACCTGAAGTTAAAATTATTGGATAGGGGAGATTTGTTTTGTCTTTTTCATCTGATGTAAAAACCGAAATAACGAAATTGGAAAATATATCTTCCTGTTGTCTTCACGCACAAGTCTACGGGCTTGTGCTTTTTGCTCATTTTTCTAAATATAACCTTTCTATTACATCGGAAAATACAGATGTATTTGAATTATATCTCTCTTATCTCAGAGAATATTGCGGAGTTGAACCGACAATAAGTGATTCGGGAACAAAAAAACTCACCGCATATCTTAAAACCGACGAAGCAAAATCTAAGGTTTTTGATAAATTCGGCCATTCATTAACCGAAACATCTTTGAGAATGAACAGAGCAAATATCTATGATGAATGTTGTCAGAGTGCATTCTTAAGAGGTGCATTCCTTGCTTGCGGTACTGTTACGGACCCTGAAAGAGGTTATCATCTTGAATTTGTTGTTCCGTATAAACGTTTGTGCATGGATTTCATGAAATTTCTTGATGAGCTCGGTTTAAGTCCGAAATACATAGTCAGAAAAGGAAATCATGTTGTTTATTTTAAGGACAGCGAAAGCATAGAAGATATTCTTGCCATTATCGGCGCTCAGTCTGCATCACTTCATGTTATGGGAATTAAAATTGAAAAAGATGTCAAGAATACTGTTAACAGAAGATTGAATTTTGAAATTTCCAATATAAACAAAACCGTTAATGCCGCAAAATTGCAGGTTGAAGCGATTGAATTTATAGAAGACAGAGTCGGTATTTCTTCATTGCCCGACAATCTTCAGGAGCTTGCACATCTCAGAATTGAAAATCCTGAATCAAGTCTGAGCGAACTTGAAAATATGCTCAGCGAACCTATTTCCCGCTCGGGAATTAACCACAGACTCAACAGAATAGTTAAATTTGCAGAGAAAATAAAATCGGAGATAATATAAAACCATGTCATTTGCTCATCTTCACGTTCATAGTGAATACAGTCTGCTTGACGGTGCATGCAGAATCGAACCTATGCTTGATAAAATCAAAAGCATGGGTCAGACTTCTGTTGCCATCACAGATCATGGAGTTATGTATGGTGTTATTGATTTTTACAGAGCAGCTTTAAAAAGAGATATAAAACCTGTTATCGGATGCGAAGTTTATGTTGCACCGCGTTCAAGGTTTGATAAAGTACATGGAATTGACAATGAAAGATATCATCTTGTTTTACTTTGCAAAAACAACGAAGGATATAAAAATCTTGTAAAACTTGTTTCTGAAGGATGGGTCAACGGTTTTTATACCAAACCCCGAGTTGATAAAGATTTACTTGAAAAATATCACGAAGGTCTTATTGCTCTTTCGGGATGTCTTGCAGGTGAAGTAGCAAAAGCGTTGCAGAGAAATGATTATGAAGATGCAAAATCAACCGCAAAATGGTATAAAGAAATATTTGGCGAAGGTAATTATTATCTTGAAATTCAGAATCACGGATTAACTGAACAGCAATTTATTAATCCGGACCTTATAAGACTTTCTAAAGATTTAAACATTCCGCTTGTTGCAACAAACGACGCTCATTATGTTGATAAACACGATGCAAAAATGCAACAAGTTCTTATTTGTATTCAAACAAACCACACCGTCGGTGAAGATACGGGTCTTGAATTCGGAACGGATGAGTTTTATCTTAAATCAGAGGAAGAAATGCTTGAAGCATTTCCTGAATGCCCCGAGGCGGTTTATAACACATCCGAAATTGCCGAAAGATGCAATGTTACTTTTGAATTCGGCAACACAAAACTTCCTCATTTTGATGTACCTGACGGTTATGACCATTTTGAATGGTTTTCTCTTCTTTGCCGAAAAGGTCTTGTTGAAAGATACGGTGAAAATCCACCGAAAGAATATATAGACAGACTTAATTATGAGCTTGATATAATCAATAAAATGGGTTATGTTGATTATTATCTTATAGTTCATGATTTTATTAAACACGCAAAAGATATGGGTATTCCCGTTGGACCGGGCAGAGGATCGGGTGCGGCAAGCATCTGCGCTTATTGCATTGGAATAACAGGAATTGACCCGATGAAATACAGCTTGCTTTTTGAAAGATTTCTTAATCCTGAACGAGTAAGCATGCCTGACTTTGATATTGACTTCTGCTTTGAAAGAAGAGGAGAAGTCATTGATTATGTTATTGATAAATATGGCTCAGACCATGTTGCACAGATTGTTACATTCGGAACACTTGCCGCAAAAGCCGCAATCCGTGATGTAGGACGAGCTCTCGGCATTTCATATTCAACGGTTGATAACATTGCAAAACAAGTTCCGAATGAACTTAATATAACAATTGAAAAAGCACTCAAACGCTCCGTTGAATTCAAGGCTCTTTATGATAATGATGACGAAGCGAGAGAGCTTATCGATATGGCTAAAAAAGTTGAAGGTATGCCGCGCCATGCTTCAACTCATGCTGCAGGTGTTGTTATCACACATGACCCTGTTGTTTCTTATGTGCCTCTTGCAAGGAATGATGAATCCATTGTTACACAGTTTCCGATGACTACTCTTGAAGAACTCGGTCTGCTCAAAATGGACTTTCTCGGTCTTCGGACTCTAACTGTTATTAAGGCTGCTGAAAATATAATCAGAAAATCAAACCTTGATTTCAATATTGATAATATAAATGTTGATGACAAAGCGGTATATGATATGATGTGCAATGCTCAGACTGAAGGTGTTTTTCAGTTTGAATCGGCAGGAATGAGAAGTGTTCTTTCACAGCTTAAACCAACTTCATTGGAAGACCTTATAGCTGTTATTTCGCTTTACAGACCGGGTCCGATGGATTCAATACCTACTTATATTGAAAACCGTCATAACCCTGACAAAATACGTTATAAAACGCCTGAACTGAAAAACATTCTTGAAGTTACCTACGGATGTATGGTATATCAGGAACAGGTTATGCAGATATGCCGTGATCTTGCAGGTTATTCATACGGCAGAGCTGATATTGTCCGCCGAGCAATGGCAAAGAAAAAGCATGATGTTATGCTCAAGGAACGCGGAGCTTTTGTTGAAGGCGCAGTCAGCAGAGGCGTTGCAGAATCAGCCGCAAACGAGATATTTGATGAAATGATTTCATTTGCTTCATATGCATTCAACAAAGCTCATGCAGCCGCATATGCATATGTTGCATATCAGACTGCGTGGCTGAAATGTCACTATCCCTGCGAATTTTTTGCCGCATTGTTAACGAGCTTTCTTGATAACACAGAAAAGGTTGTTCAATATATTAATGAATGTTCAAAATCTGGAATAAAGATTCTTCCGCCTCATATAAATGAAAGCTCGGATGAATTTTCGGTTTCGGGCAAAAACATTCATTTCAGCCTTCTTGCAATCAAAGGCATCGGTAAGAGTTTTATAAACAGAATCATTGAGGAAAGAAAAAATAACGGTTATTTTATTGATTTCTATGATTTCTGCCGAAGAATGCACGGGAAAGATTTCAACAGAAGAACGCTTGAAAATCTTATCAAATGCGGTGCTTTTGACGGAATGGGAGCAAATCGCAGACAAATGATGAATTCAATAGAATCCATTATTGAAGAACTTGAATCATCAAAAAGAAGAAATGTTGAAGGACAGATTGGATTCGGAGATTTAACATCATCCGATGATAATGATGATTATATATCGTCGATGTCATTCATCTATCCCGACGCTGATGAATTCACCAATGAGCAACTCCTGAAATATGAAAAAGAAGTTGCGGGAATGTATCTTTCGGGTCATCCGATGATAAAATATCAGAATATTGCCGATAAACTTAAATGCGCAAAAATCAATGATATTCTTGATGGTGAATCAACGAAATATAATGATAATGACCGTGTACTTATTCTTGGTCTTCTCAGTTCTGTCAAGAAAAAGATAACAAAGAACGATTCTACCATGGCATTTTTGAATATAGAAGATACGTCAGGCGGAATTGAAGTTATAGTTTTTCCGAAAATTCTTATGGACAAGCCTTCAATGTTTTTTGAAGGCAATACTCTTCTTCTCCGCGGCAGAGTAAGCATGAGAGAAGATGAAGACACAAAAATTATCTGTGAAGCTGTTGAACCTTGCCCTTCGGAGAAAATATTGTCAGAAATAAAAACTGAAATTGTTCAGGAAAAAGAAAAGAAAAAAGCAAAGGGGCTTTTCCTGAGATTTGATACTTCTGACACTCCGCAGATTGAATGTTGCAGAAAACTTCTTGCAATTTTCGACGGTAATACGCCGCTTTATTATTATTTTTCAGATTCAAAGGAATATAAGAAAAATCCCATAATGCAAGGAATTGATGTCAATAAAGTTCTTCTCAGAGAACTTCGGAAAATCCTTGGAGAATCAAATGTTATTTATAATGAATAGATAAAATATATTTATTAAAAAATTTAGCAAAAAATGTTTATTTCATTGACATTATGTTACAAAAAGTGTATTATATATGCTGAACATTTTTAAGGAGAGTAATTATTATGAAGACTATCGGCGTTTTAACAAGCGGCGGTGACGCCCCCGGTATGAACGCTGCAGTTCGTGCAGTTGTCAGAACAGCATGTGAAAACGGAATCAGAGTTATCGGTATCAACAGAGGCTATCAGGGTCTCATCGAAGGAGACGTTCGTGAACTCAACATCAGAAGCGTTTCCGATATAATCCACAGAGGCGGCACAAAGCTTTATTCAGCAAGATGCAAGGCTTTCAGAGAAGAATCAGGTATGCAGCAGGCTATCGAATCATGCAAAAAGCTCGGCATTGAAGGCATTGTTGTTATCGGCGGTGACGGTTCATTCAGAGGTGCACGTGACCTTTCACTCAGAGGTATTCCCTGCATCGGTGTTCCCGGCACAATCGATAATGATATCGTTTCATCAGACTACACAATCGGTTATGACACTTGTCTTAACACCGTTATGCAGATGGTTGACAGAGTAAGAGATACAGTTGAATCTCACAGCCGTTGCATCGTTGTTGAAGTTATGGGTAACAGATGCGGTGACCTTACACTCAATGCAGGTATTGCAGTTGGCGCAACAGCTATTGTTATTCCTGAAATTCAGTCCGATATCGAAAAGCACGTTATCGAAAGAATCAGAAGAACACAGAAAACAGACAAGAAGCATTTCATCGTTATGGTTGCTGAAGGTATCGGCGGCGTTGAAGAGCTTGCAAGAAAGATTGAAAAGGAATGCGGCGTTGAGTCAAGAGCTGTTATTCTTGGTCATGTTCAGAGAGGCGGCTCTCCCACAGTTCGCGACAGAGTTGCAGCAAGCCAGATGGGCTACAAGGCTGTTCAGCTTCTTATGCAGGGCGTTGGTAACAGAGTTGTTGTTCAGAAAGACGACCATATCATCGATTACGATATTTATGAAGCTCTTAATATGGAACGCACAGTTAACCATGAGCTTTATAAAATTGCTCACGAAATTTCAATTTGAGGTATCAAATGATTTCTAACGAATTTTTTTCACTTCGCAGAAAGATAATTGAAAGAGATTTTAAAAATCTGAATGATATGCAAAAGAAAGCGGTTCTCTCCACGGAGGGACCGCTTTTGGTGCTTGCAGG
>JAZRJH010000149.1:0-3859 GCA_045645685.1 Acutalibacteraceae bacterium | reverse complement strand
CTCGCTAACACAAGCTTCCTCAGAGATTTCTTCAAAACAAACAAAGTTCCCGTTCATCTTGAAACAGCACTTTGTGAGATCAAAGACGGAGCAGTAACTGTTAAGAATAAGGAAGGCAAAACCTTCGATATTCCCGCAGATTCGGTTATCATGTCTGTTGGTTACGTACCCACTCCCCTTGTTGCAAAAGGCAATCACGTTCACGTTATCGGCGATGCTGCAAAAGTCGGCAATCTCCGTACCGTTATCTGGGGCGCATGGGATGTTGCAATGAAACTGTAATTTTAAACACAAAAAATCGGTATGCACTTTGCATACCGATTTTTATTTTTATTAATCCCATTCGGAACCTGTAACGGTTTCCATATTTATACCCCTTGTTTCGTGTGTCTTCTTGAAAAGAACAAAAAGAGCCGAAATAAAGCCGGGAACAAGCAAGCAGAATGCTATTGTACCGATTGTACTGTTGCCAAGTATCATCTGAAGCGGCAAACTGATTCCATACGAAAGAGCAAAACCGACTGCCGTAACAATAAACTGAGCCGACATTGTTGATGAGCGGAGATTGGTAGGCGCAGATTCGCCGATCATCATAATAAGAACATCGTTTGTTGAATAATAACTGCCTACAAAAGCACCGCATAAAAATCCGACAAGCGATTCATTCCAAGCCATTTTTGCACCAACCGAAAAAGCAATAAACATCACAAGACAATTAAATGCAGTTGTGATTGCAGCCATTTTTCTGCCCTTTGAGTCAGATACAAAGCCCATTATAACCTGCGAAACGGCACAACCTACAGGGAACATAAACAGCGCTGTTGTTACGGGACCTGTGCTTACAAAATCAAGTACTTTTTCACCCATTTCTGCAAACATACCGTTTGAAACGTAGTTTTCGGCATAGCCATAAGACATAATCGTCTGATAGTCAACAGAGCCGATAAAACCGATATTAACAAGCGCTGAAGTAATATAGAGCCAACGAAGCTGTTTGTGTTTCATTGCAAACTTAAGTGCGTGGATAAGACCGCCTTGAGCATTATCAGAGCTTTTCTTTGCTTTTTCAGCTTTTCGTGTTTTTTCGGGCATTCGAAGATAACGAAGGCGAGAATCAATAAACGAATCGGTTTCTCTTGCGGTTACCAAAGCGATAAAGCACGTTACAACGCCAACAACGGCAGGGATGAAATAAACCTTTCTCCACTCCCCTGCGCTTTCCATAAGCTTATCTCTGAGCAACGGAACAAGCATAACGGACATATTTGCGAAAAATTTGATAACAGAATATATTCTTGCTCTGTGTCTTGCAGGCGAAGATTCCATAATATAAACAACGTGCATATCGTGAGGAATAAAAAACTGAACAAGACAAGCACCAACAAAATAGAGCAAAAGATTATTCGAAAGAAAAATAACAAGCAGTGCAACGCTCATGCCAAAGGTATTAATAATAAGAAAAGTTTTTCTTCCCCATCTGTCGGCAAGCGGTCTGTAAAGAAGACCTATAGCCTGAAACGGAACAACAAGAATAGAAAGAAGATTAAGCCAACCTACCGAACCTTCACCAAAATTTGCAAATAAATCATTTGCAATTTCGGTTTTCATAAGCGTACCGATCTGAGAAGCAATCTCATCGGTAGCATATATAAGAGAAATTATAAATACAAGATATATAAAATATGTATTTCTTTTAGGGCGTGCTTTTTCTTTTTCCCATCTTGCTATTTCTTTTAAATTTTTAATTTTATTATCAACGATTCGACTCATAACATCACGTCCAAATTGATTTTATTTATAATATCTGCCCGTTTTTTTCAAATAGTCAACAAGCATCATAGTCCAGTCGGTCTGAATAAAATCAAAACCTCTGTCTGCAAGCCAGCCCCAGCCGTAATCTTCAGACACAGTCATTGCCGAATCATCGCTGTGACCGCCTGCAAGCTGTTCTTTGTAGTCATAAATAATGGAATTGACCCATACAAGCTTATTATCACGATGCATCATATTAATAAACTCTTCACTCGCAAGATATGAATCATCTTTTTTGAAAAGGACTTCCGCACCAACATAATTTATATTCTTTTTCATCAGTTCATTATGGCTCGGATGATTTTCTGAAACAATAGGTATAAACGGTAGCTCGGGGCAAAGCCCTTCGAGCACTTCATAAACCTTTTTTGAAGGCTTGCTTTTGACAAGCATCTGCTCTGTCATTCCGTGTTTTTTGATAACATTATATATCTTTTCGGGATTACCCCAGAACTTATCAATATTAATAAAACATCTGCCTTTGAACTGCTCAAGAAAATCATCGAATCCCGCAATACGGAATTGTGTGGGAGTGTTATCATAGTTCACATATCTGATGTTTCTTATCTGTTTATAAGTAAGCTCCGGAAGGTTTACGTTACGGTTGAGGTGTTCAATTTCCATTCCGGGATGGAAAAGAAAAAGCTTACCGTCACTGCTGCAACTGACATCAACCTCTATCATATCAGCACCTTGCTTTAATGCAATTTCATAAGCAGTGAGCGTGTTACAAGGAATATTTCCTCCGCTTGCACCTCGATGTGCAACTACTATTATATTTTCTTTTGCTTTTTCAAAAAGATTAAAATTCATCAGTTGACACCTCCGTGTAAGCACCTACAGTAAGCTTATCTTTTATTTTCTCAAACACCGCAGACGGTATCTCATTAACAAGCATTATATCATCAACAGAATAAAAGCCGAGATTATTGTTTCTGTAGTCAATTATCGCCTGCGCTCTGACTTCACCTATTTGCTCAAGAGCCATTAATTCTTCAAGCGTTGCGTTATTAATATCTACCTTTCCGCTTTCAGGTATAAAAACAACATCAGACAGGCTCGAATTAACCGATACAACTGAATTATTAACGTGAACGTTATCGTTATATTCAGGTGAATCAAAATGCCCTGCAACAATAACAGTTATTGTGATTATAATTGCCGATACAATCAGCAAATATTGAGGAAACTTGTCTTTAGCTGCCATTTCCTCACCTTCCGTTATTAAAACTCTTTATTAGAAATAATGAACACCATTCTTTCCTGAATTGAAGGACCGCCGTGGTCGGTTGTGAAACCGCCGTGATCAGATGTAATAATGATGAGCCAATCTTCTGTTTCATATGTATCTCTGTTTTCGATTGCGTTCAGAGTTCTGTAAGCAAGAATGTCATTAAGTCTGTAACCTGCTTTGTAAATAGGATTATTTGAAGAAAATCCGAAAGTATGACCAGCGTGGTCTGTACCTTCATAAATAGCGAAAATAAAGTCAGAACAATCATCTTTCTTTATATCTTTAATCGCTGTTTCTGCAGATGCTGCATCGGTTGAGCAGTAATTAAACGAAACATTAAGACCGTTTTCTTCGCAATACTCTTTTTCAAGTTTATATGTTGAAGAATCAGTTTCAAAATGACCGTTCCATGAAGTAATAAATGATGCAGAATCAATTATCTTATCTTCCGTGAGTGTTGTCATAAGGGTTTTATATTCAAGAGATTTTGTTATGCCGTTTCCTGTAATGCCGTTTTTATCAGCCCAAACACCCGTTAAAACAGAACACCAACCGGGAGCGGTTGACGTATCCTGGGTATTGATTTCAGGATAATTAACACCGCCGCAATACGAAAGATTTATTGACGCACCGCTGTTGAGCATCTTGGTTACACCACTGAAATTATCTTCCGTATAAACAAGTTCATCTGCTCTGCAACCGTCATAACCGATGATAATAGCTTTTTTCTCTGTTTTACCTTCAGGCAAAGCAGAGTTGAAATGATTATAAATCATATTATAAATCTCGGTCTGCGGAATTGCGGTTTCAACT
>JAZRJH010000148.1:0-9014 GCA_045645685.1 Acutalibacteraceae bacterium | reverse complement strand
GGTATGATGTATACAACAATCAATATTCCTTACGGTTCACTCGCTTCCGTTATTACCGATGACCCCGAAGGAA
Source organism: Acutalibacteraceae bacterium (assembly GCA_045645685.1). Taxonomy (GTDB): domain Bacteria; phylum Bacillota; class Clostridia; order Oscillospirales; family Acutalibacteraceae; genus CAG-177. Next base: position 8,941 of record JAZRJH010000148.1, on the reverse strand, counting down.
GAACTCTTCTTTCAACCTTCCGTTCAATCGGTGCAGGTCTCGGCGGCGCAATTCCTCTGCTTATCGGCCCCATGATTATCTATACCGTTACAGGCACAAACAGTCTCGGAAATCCCGTTAAGGCTGCTGATGCAAACGGAATGCTCACTTTCGGTATAATTATGGGCATTCTCTCCATAATCTTCTATTTCCTTTGCTTCGGCACAACCAAGGAAAGAGTTGCTTCCGAAGAAGAACCTCAGGTTGATATCAAGGGAATGTACAAAGGAATGCTCAAGAGCAGACCCTTTATTGTGGCCTGCCTTTCAGGTATTCTTATCAGCGGTCAGCTTCAGTTCGCATCTCTTAATCAGTATCTCTATAAGAACTATTTTGAAAATACCGACCTTTCAATCATCGGCACAATTGCAAACTATCTTCCCATGGCAGTTATGATTTTCTTCATGCCCAAGCTTGTTAAAAAGTTCGGCAAGCAGGAGCTTTGCAGCGTGGGTACATTCTTCTCCGCAATTGCTTCGGTTCTTATGTTCTTTATTGTTCCGCATTGCGCAAGAACAGGCAGTGCACCCGTTGTGTTCATGCTCTTCACATTCGTTATCGGCTTCGGTTATTCATTTGTCAGCATTACAAACTGGGCAATCATCACCGATGTTATCGACTATCAGGAATATAAAACAGGCATCAGGAGCGAGAGTGCGGTTTACGCTGTTTATACTTTCTGCCGCAATCTCGGACAGACACTTGCAGACGTTGGCGGTATGAAACTTCTCGGCTCAGTGGCAGGCTATGACGGCGCAGTTCACGGGTCGGCAGGCTATGTTGAGGGTGTAGGCGAAGGAATTCTTTTTGTTTGTACAATCATTCCCGCAATTGTTTATACACTCGTGTTCGTTCTTTTCAAATTCGGATATCCTCTTAACAAATCAAAACTCGAAACCATGTATTCCGAACTCAGAACAAGAAGGGATGCAGGTGAAGAAAAACTCGAAGTAACGCCTTCATAATCACAAAATCCAATCTTCCGTAAGAGTAATTACCTTTTGCGGAAGATTATTTTTTTATTTCTCTTGATTTAATAAAAACGCTGATATATAATATATTAGTTAGTTCTATTAAATCCGCATAAACGGTATTGCGGTGAAGGGGTGTTGAAATTGAAAAAAATCGGTTTTGACAACGCTGCTTATATCAGTAAGCAGTCCGAGCAGATAAGCAAGCGAATAAACGAATTCGGCGGAAAGCTCTATCTTGAATTCGGCGGAAAGCTCTTTGATGATTTTCACGCTTCAAGAGTTCTGCCCGGCTTTGCGCCTGACAGCAAGCTCCAGATGCTCAAGAGCATTGCAGATGATGTTGAAGTTGTCATTGTAATTAATTCGGGAGATATTGAAAGCAACAAAATGCGCCGTGATCTCGGAATTACTTACGATGCAGATGTTCTGCGCCTTATTGATGAATACAGAAACGCAGGACTCTTTGTGGGAAGCGTTGTGCTTGCTCAGTTTAAAGAACAGCCTGCCGCAATCGCATTCAAATCAAAGCTCGAAACTCTCGGAATCAAGGTTTTCACTCACCGCAATATTGAAGGATATCCCTATAATGTTTCTCATATAGTAAGTGAACAGGGCTTCGGCAAGAATGAATTTATTGAAACCGAAAGACCCCTTGTTGTTATCACCGCACCCGGCCCCGGAAGCGGAAAAATGGCAACCTGTCTTTCACAGCTTTATCATGAAAATCAGAGAGGCAATAAAGCAGGTTATGCAAAGTTTGAAACCTTCCCCATCTGGAATCTTCCTCTCAAACACCCCGTAAATCTTGCTTATGAAGCCGCAACTGCCGACCTTAACGATGTCAATATGATTGACCCTTATCATCTTGATGCTTACGGAGTCACAACAGTCAACTACAACAGAGACGTTGAAGTTTTCCCCGTGCTCAACGCAATTTTTGAAAGAATCGAAGGCGTAAGTCCCTATAAATCACCCACAGATATGGGCGTTAACATGGCGGGTTATGCTATTTGCGACGATGAAGCAACAAGAGATGCTTCAAAGCAGGAAATTATCCGCAGATATTTCAATGCTCTCTGCGACCTTAAAATGGGCAGGGGCAAGCAGGAAGCTGTTGATAAGATTGTCAGCCTTATGAATCAGGCAGGCATTGGCGTTGAAGACAGAAAAGTCATCAAAGCGGCGCTTGAAAGAAGTGCCGAAACAGAAGGTCAGCCTGCGGTTGCAATTGAACTTCCCGACGGAAAAATCGTAACGGGTAAAACGTCAAATCTTCTCGGTGCATCAAGTGCGGCGCTTCTTAATGCGGCAAAGCATCTTGCAGGTCTCCCCGAAGAATTGCTCATGATTTCACCTTCGATTATTGAACCTATTCAGGAACTCAAAACAGGTCTTCTCAAGGGCAGAAATCCCAGACTTCATTCTGACGAAACTCTTATTGCTCTTTCAATGAGCGCAAATACCAACCCCGTTGCAAAAAAAGCTCTTGAAGCTATCGAAGGTCTCAAGGATTGCGATGCACATTCAACCGTTATTCTTTCTCAGGTTGATATGGATGTTTACAGAAAGCTCGGCATCAACATCACCTGCGAACCCAGATATCAGACCAAAAAACTCTATCATAAATAACGAAAACGGCAGTCATAAGACTGCCGCTTTTTTATTTGTCTGTTAAATTCTTAATCCATTTTTTGCTTCTGAAACGGTAAATGCTCATTAGTGATTTCGGAATATCTTCGCAAAGATACATCGCAACAAGAAGATATTCAAAATCAACCTTAACAATCAATCCCAATATTGCAACAACGGGTACGCCGAGCATATAAAGTGATATGCAGTCATAAAAAATGCCTGCTTTTGTGTCTCCGCCTGCACGGAATGTGCCAACAATAAGCGTATACGGAATATTTCTTATCGGAAGCCAAAGAGAATATATCATAACGAGCTTTGAAGCAATATCGAATGCACCCTGAGTTTCAATTTCAAGAAGTGAAAGCAGGGGATTTCTGATGAATATCAGTATCGTGCCCGTGACGAGACCGACAATCGGTGTCATAATAACAAACTTTTTTGCGAGCTTATATGCACCGCCGCTGTTGCCTTCGCCAATGGTTTTGCCCGTCATAATTGAGCAGGCATGGCAAACGCCGACAAAGAAAACAAAGGCAATTTGTTCAATAGAACTGAATATCGTGTATCCTGCATAGGCTTCGTTGCCCTGCCTTGCAAATACCATGGCATAAATGTTTGTGCCGATTGCCCATGCAACTTCATTGAGCACAACGGGGAGACATACAACAGAAAAACGTCTTACAAAATCTTTTGTCATTCCGAAAAATTCTTTCAGTTTTCCGTTGAAGATTTCTTTTGATGTTCTGATAACTATGAAGAGAAGAACGGATTGCAATGCGGTTGAAATAAGAGTTGCGAGTGCCGCGCCTTTGATTCCGAGTGCAGGGAACCCGAGTTTTCCGTTGATGAGTACATAGTTGAGAATTGTGTTTGTTGCAACCGAAATCATCGAAGTTATAAGCGGGGGATTGACCCTTTCCGTTGCGCGAAGAGCTGTGCATGAAATCTGATTGAATGCGGCGAAAATGCACATGAATGCAACTATTCTCATGTACTGCACGGCGGTGTCGATAACCTCTTGCTCGCCCGTGAAAACTCTTATCATATATTGCGGAATGATAAACATGGAGAGCGAGAAAGTAACGGCAACCAATGCTCCGAAGATAAGAGCGATTCCGTATGATTTCTGGATGTTTTTCTTTTCCTTTGCGCCCCAGAATTGAGAAATAAGTGCCGCTGAGCCTGATGAAATTCCGAAATAGAAAAGATTCATCAGAAATATCCATCTTGACGAAACTCCGACAGCCGAAACAACAACATTCCCGAGCTTTGTTACCATTGCCGTGTCAATAAGCTGTGCGCATGAAACGAGCAATTGCTGGAAAGCAATCGGTAATGCAAGCCGAAGCATATTTTTCAAAAAATTACGGTTCATATATTCTTCACTTTCAATTATTTTTCGCAACAACAATTGATAGTATATTTATTAATAACGGAAAAGTCAATAAAAAGATAAAAGTCTTTGACCATAACTATTGATTTTTATTGATTATTACTATATAATATTTATCTGTGGAAAACCCAAATTTAACCAAGAAGGTGCTTTTTTATGTCAAACTTTAATGAATACTCAGGCGTTTATTCCTTGCTCCTCACTCCCTTTAACTGGGACAGAACTCTTGATTACAAAACATACGAAGAATATGTTGCATGGCAGGCAGCTTTCAAGCCTCAGCATCTTTTCGCTGTATGCGGTTCATCAGAAATGATGGAACTCACTCCCGAAGAAAGAGTAAAGTGCGCAGGTCTTGCAGTTAAGAATTCAAACGGCGTTCCCGTTTTTGCAACAGGTAACCTTGCTGTTGATTTCAACGATCAGGTTGAAGAAATGAAAAAGCTCGAACAGCAGGGCGTAAAAGGTCTTGTTTTTGTAACAAAGGGTATGTGCGATAAGCCTGACGAAATGTTTGAATATATGACTTCACTCGCTTCACATACAGAACTTCCCATCGTTCTTTATGAGTTCCCCGGTCTCAGACCTCACCTTATGGATCCCGTAACATACGGCAAGCTTGCACAGACAGGCAAATTCATGGGCATCAAGGATACAACCTGCAAGCTCACAGCTATCAAAGAAAAGATCGCTGTTCAGGGTGATTCCAATGTTCTTCAGGCAAACATCCCCTTCCTTTTTGATTCATATGTAAACGGCGCAAGAGGCGTTGTTGCAACACCCACAGCCTGCGGTGCAGACCTTTTCGTTAAAATGTGGGATGAATTCACAAAGGGTGATGTTGAAGCTGCAAGAAAGACACATCAGCACATAATTGCACTTGATAATGCTATTGATTCAGGATTCATGGCAAGTGCAAAATATCTCGTTCAGCTTCGCGGCATAAAGAACTTTAAGTGGTTCACAAGAGGCGCTCACAATCTCGGACCCGGAAGACTCCGTTCAATCGAAGTGTTCTATGATTGGGCAAAGGAAACAGGTGTGTTTAACGATTGATTCCTGATGCCTAAATATTCTTGAAATAAGAGGGAAGATATGAAAAAAATCAGAGCCAATGTATGCGCTGTTACGCATGCAGGAAGAATCCGCAGAGAAAATGAGGATAACTACAATTTAAACGGCAGAATGACCTCTACGGGCGACTTGCGTAAAGGCTCGGCTTTCGTTCAGACAATGACCGAACCGTTCCACCTTTCTGTTTGCGACGGTATGGGCGGCGAAAGCTACGGTGAACTCGCATCGGGTATCGCAGTTGAAACAATTGCGGCTCATGCAAACAACGTTTACGAAAGCGGCGAGGATTTCAGTTTTGCCATTTCAAACTGCCTTGACGATGCCAACAGCAGAATCTGTGCGGAAATCAATGCACGAGGCAAAAGAATGGGAACAACTCTTGCGGCTATTTATGCCGTCAAGGGCAAGATTCTCTGCACCAACATCGGTGACACAAGAATCTATCACTATTCAAAAGGTGTTCTTGAGCAGATAAGTTTTGACCATACTCATGCCCAGACCATCGTTGATGCAGGCGAAGTTGCTCAGAATGATATCGGCAGAATTCCCGATGCCAAAAGACTCACAAAGCATCTCGGCGTTTTCCCCGAAGAAGCAACTCTTTCTCCCAACATCAGCATGATTGATGATGTTGATAACGGTGATATAGTTCTTCTTTGCAGCGACGGTCTCACAGATATGCTCAGCGATGATGATATCACGGCAATTCTTTCAACCGGCGAAAGTGCACAGGATGTGGCAAGCAAACTTATCCGTTCAGCTCTTGAAAGAGGCGGTAAGGATAATGTAACAGTTATGGCGGCATTCCTTGATGTTGAAGAAACTGCAATTTTTGCACCTATTGCGGCGGCTATGGTCGGCGATAAGGATGCGGATTATGAAGAAGAATATCGCAACAGCTTCGGCTCTAATCAGATTCCCGATGAAGAAAATCCTGTTTCTCCCTATGCAAATGCAGATGCAAGAGCATATTCGAAGCCGATTGATAAGTCTAAAATCATGAAGATTGCCGGAATCGCAATCGGCGCAATAATCGTTATTCTTATTGTTGCTCTGTTTATCAAGGCTCTTGTCAACGGCGGTAACAATGAAGACGAAACAACCACCACAACATATAATTATTATGAACATACAACCGCTCCGATTTATTATTATCCCACAACGGAAGCTCCCATAACAACATGGGTCTTTGAGTCAACAAGCGAGAGCGAAACTTCGGAAACAACAACCGAAACAACCACCACTCGCAGAGTGACAACAACAAGAAAAAGGACTTCTACCACAAAGAAGAGAACAACCACAACAAAGAAGTCAACAACAACCACCAAAAGGGTAACAACAACAGTTGAAAGCGGTACAGCTGCATCAACTGCAGAAAACACAAGCAATATCTCAACAACAAACACTTCTGCAGTATCCTCAACAAACACTTCTTCAACAGATGTTTCATCGTCAACCAACACTTCATCAACAAGTGCGGTTAACAACGAAACATCAAGCACTTCTGCTTCCACGACGGATAACACAACAACAAGTGCAGCAAACACAACAAGCACATCGAGTTCTGTATCGGATAATTCGGGTGCTGAGGCTCTCAGTGAGGCACTTAATGCGTTGATTATTCCCACATCACCTAACACAAACTCATAAATAATAATAAAGCCGCATCAAACGATGCGGCTTCTTTTTATGTTAAATTATCTGATTTTGGAAAGTACCCATGAAGCAATGTATTCATAAGCCTGAATTCTGTCAACTTCATTGAGAATTTCATGGCGCATTGCAGGATAAAGCTTGATTGTAACATCTTTTTTGCCTGCGGCAAGAAGGTTGTTATAAACCTGTTTGACTCCCTTTCCGTAAGCGCCGACGGGGTCATCTTCGCCTGCAATAAGAAGCATGGGAAGATTTTCGTTGACCGATGCATACCAATCCTTGCCTGAAACTCTGGTAAGAAGAGTGAAAAGGTCTCTGTATCCAACGATTGTGAAAAGATATCCGCAGTATTTGTCGGCAACATATTTGTCAACTTCAGCGTTGTCGGATGAAAGCCAGTCAAAATGTGTTCTGTTTTCGGTTTTTGCATTGTAAGGTCCGAATGCCATTTTATCAATAAATTTGCTGCGATGTCTTGTACCTTTGATTTTTGCGATTGTGTCGGCAAGAGTGATTGCAATTGCCGATGCAGGGTTTTTACCGCTTGTGCCGCAGAAAACAGCAGCTTTCAGTTTTTCGTCTTTTCCGTAGCGGCGTACATATTCTCTTGCAATGAAGGAACCCATGCTGTGGCCGAAAAATATAATGGGAATATCAGGAAATTCAGTTTTGATAAATTCGGTGACGGTTTTCTGGTCTTCAACAAGAGCATCCCAGCCGTTTGTATCGCCGAAATAACCGAGATCATCATCGCTTTTAACGGATTTTCCGTGACCGATATGGTCAACAATAAACAATGCGATTTCTTTTTGACAAAGATATTTTGCGAAATCTTCGTATCTTTCACCGTGTTCAGCCATGCCGTGAGCAACCTGAAGAATTGCCTTGGGCTTTTCTGACGGAAGCCAGCATCTTGCAAAGATATCCGAAAGACCTGATTTTGAGAGTACGGAATATTCTTTTCTGATGATTTCCATATCAAGCATCTCCTTTAATTCAAACAATAAATTTTCTGAGTCTTGTTTTTAAGGTTATTCCGATTACGGAAGCGGCGGCAATTTTTATAATATCGCCGATAATAAACGGTAAAATACAAACTGTGACGGCATTGACAAAGCCGATTTCTGCCTTGTGCATATACCATAATGTTCCGAAAAGGTAGCAAACCAATGTGCCTGCAATCAGACTTAACGGATAAATTATTTTTTTGTTCGGATATTTATCTGTCATCAGTCCGATAAAAAAAGAACAGGGGATGTAGCCGATTATGTAGCCGCCCGTGTAACCTGCGATGCATTGCAGACCGCCCGTGAATGATGAAAAAACAGGCAGACCTATTGCGCCGAGAAGAATATAGATTGCAACTGCAGGCACGGAGTATTTTTTCGGAACCGTACATGAAACAATGTATATTGCAAAAGTTGAAAGTGATATCGGAATCATTCCTGCAGGTACGGAAAACGGTGCAAAAACACATATTACCGCCGCAAGAATCCCGATTATTACGGTTTTTCTTATGTTCAAATGTTATACCTCATATTGAAATGTGTAAAGTCTTGATACTTTACACAATAGTGCTTATATATGATTCTGTTATGTTATTCTTAATGATATCAACGATTTCGATGCCTGAATTCTTGTATCCTGCGAAGATTGCACCGACTTCTGGTGTAAAGTTTATGAGCTTTACACTATTGAATCCGTTTTCGGACATGATATCGGTGAATTTCTGTCTGAAAAACATATTATTCTGGAAAACTCCGCCCCAGAGACCGATCGGAATGTCTTTGTTTTTGTTTTTGAGAAGCCCGAGAGCGGTTTGTGAAAGCTCTTTGGCTTCGTTTTTAAGAATATTTTCAGAAACCTTGTCGCCGTTTCCGCAGCACTTGCTGACGAGCCTTGCAAAAGCGGCAGTCTTTTTTCTGCTGACTTTTTTCTCATAATACAAGTCAATAAGATCATATATATTATTGATTGAAAAATAGTCAAGACATTCCTGAACGAGAGCGGTTTCTTCGCCGCAATCTTCCGATGCTCTTATGGCGGCTTTTATTCCTGCCAGACCGATGGCATATCCGCTGCCTTCGTCTCCGAGAATGTATCCCCATCCGCCTGTATGGCCCATTGTGCCGTCAGAATTTCTGCAAACCGCCATTGAACCTGTTCCGCTGAT
>JAZRJH010000147.1:0-2525 GCA_045645685.1 Acutalibacteraceae bacterium | reverse complement strand
TATAGTGCAGAAATCCGTTTGTTGTCCTGTGTTCAGCAAGGAGATATTGATTCGTTGATGATACAGATTAAAAATCTTGATTCTCTTATTGTTATGGGTAAAATGTCTGACGATGAGTTGACGCAGCATAAATATATGGCTGTCAGCGCAATCACTCTCGCTACCCGATACGCAATTCAGGGAGGACTCAACGAAACCAAAGCCTATGAATTTTCGGACAGAGTAATTAAAACGATTGATTCACTTACGGACAAAAATGAAATATTTATGTGTCTTGGTATTGAAATATTAAAACTGACACATGATGTGAAAAAGAATAAGAAACAGCCTGAGTTTTCTCCGCATATAAGAAACTGTATCAAGTATATAAACGAAAACCTTTGCAAAAAAATAAGTATTTCTGCCGTTGCGGAGCATTGCGGAATCTCTGCCGATTATCTGTCACAGATTTTCAAAAGAGAAATCGGAGAAAATCTCAGTTCATATATTTTAAAACAAAAACTTGAAAAGGCAAAAGCCTTGCTTCTTAACGGAATGTCCTCGAAAGAGATTTGCATTGAAGTGGGTTTCTCTTCACAGGCTTATTTTGTAACGGTGTTTAAAAGATTTTATAATATGACACCATCGGAATATATTAAAATAACCAGAAGTAATACTTAAATGTTTATACTGCTCTCCTTGTGAGGGCAGTTTTTTCATTCAATAACTGTAAATTCACCGAAAAATCGACACAAAGCACCACAAAACGGACAGCAAATGCTATATAATTGAGATAAAGGAGTGATAATATGTATTTAAAATTAACCATACAAGAACGATTAAAAGATTTGAGAACAGAACAAAAACTGACTCTCGAACAGCTTGCCGAGAAAACGGGTATTTCTAAATCTGCACTCGGCAAATACGAAACCGAAGAATACAAGGATATGAGTCCGTTCAACCTTGTGACACTTGCGAATTTCTACGGTGTTTCAACTGATTATCTGCTTGGTCTGACTGAACAAAAAAATCACCCGAATGCAGACATCAACAATCTGCATTTGAGTGACGAAATGATTGATTTACTTGAAAACGGTAAGATTAATACAAGGCTGCTTTGCGAAATTGCAACACACGAGGATTTCAGAAGATTTCTTACCGACATTGAAATCTATGTTGACCGCATCGCCGATATGAGAATTAACGATTTAAACGCCGTTCTCGGTGTTGTGCGGAATGCGGCAATGGAGAAATGCTCCGATGAAAACGATTTGTACGTCAGAACATTGGAACTTGCACAGGTTGATGAAGATGAATATTTCAGCCACGTGATACATAAAGACCTTGACCGAATTATCAGCACAATCCGTGAAAACCATAAAACCGACAGAACAACGGCGGACACAGTTTCACCTGCGGCAGATGCACAAAAGCAGTTGCAAGATGCATTGAATTTTGAGGGCAGCGATGAAGAAAAGAAGGTCAGAATGTATCTCAACTCCCTCGGCATTGATTACGACTCTCTTACAAAAGAAGAAGTTGTAACACAAATAAACATTCTCAAAAAAATCAAAGCATATGAAAAGCCCGTATAGTCAAAGAGGAAAAACTAAAAAGAGACGGAAATAAGCTCTGCCGGCAATATCTTTATGAGATGTTATCGATTGATTTTTGTTTAATGAATCCCAGGAAATAAAAGTTATAAACAATATTTTATATTTCTGTTGATAATTCATCTTTTTTGTGGTAAGATAATAAGCAAGATAATAAGCAAGAACGACAGGAGGAATATAATGTCCGGTTACACACCGCCGTATATAATTACCGATAAAATATTAAGCCTTGTTGCATCAGTTTCAGAAAAAGTAGGAAGAATTACAGAACGTAGCAATCTCGATTCAAAACCGCATCTGAGAAGAAGTAATAAAATTAAGTCGATTTATTCATCGCTTGCTATTGAAGCAAATTCACTCTCTTTGGGCGAAGTCAAGGATGTTATCAACGGCAAAACCGTTATCGGTGCAGAAAAGGAAATACAAGAAGTTAAGAATGCTTATGCCGCTTACGAAGAAATCTCAAAGATTGATGTTTACAGCTTGAAAGAACTGAAACGATTGCACGGCATTATGACAAAATATATTGTTGAAATAAGCGGCGACTTCCGTCTCGGCGAAGAAGGTGTTTTCAACGGTGACAAATGTATTTTTATGGCACCGCCTGCAAAGTTTGTTCCTGGACAGATGACAGATTTGTTCAACTGGATGAAACAAAATAAGAAAACTGTGCATCCGTTAATATTATCTTCTGTTTTTCACTATGAATTTGTTTTTATTCATCCGTTTACTGACGGCAATGGCAGAATGGCTCGTTTGTGGCACACAGCTATTCTTTCAAAATGGCAACCGATATTTGAATTCATTCCCATCGAAAGTCAGATTGAAAAATTCCAAAACGGTTATTATGAAGCAATCGCAAAATGCCACGCAAACGGCAACAGCACGGTTTTTATAGAATTTATGCTTGAACAAATAGATGCTGTTCTTGAT
>JAZRJH010000146.1:0-6206 GCA_045645685.1 Acutalibacteraceae bacterium | reverse complement strand
GGATAATTGTTAAAATAAGTTTCAAAATCGACGTTGTTGAGTTTCATTGTAATTCCTCCAAAAATAAAAATCCCCGACAGAAAAATCAATTTTCTGTCAAGGACGAATAATAATCCGCGGTGCCACCCTGATTCACGGCTGAGCCGTACACTTTACGGGATACTGACATATCCCCGACAACTAACGTATGCCGTCACGTTGCAGAATACTCTGTGAAAAATCACATTTGACTGCACCCTCAGCGGTCCATTTGACAACTTGTTTCTTACCCGACTTTCAGCAACGCGGGCTCTCTGTGAAGTCATGATTGCCTTTATCTCCGCTTCAACGGTTTGACATATTAATTTTTGATAATTATAGCACCATCATTTTTAATTGTCAACAACAAAATTATAACAAAAGGGACTGTCCGCAAACAGTCCCTTGAAATTATTTTTTATTATTCTTTTCCCACTCAATTGTATCGATAAGCGACTGTTTGAGCGGTCTGGGTTCAAATCCGAGTTCATTTCTTGCCTTTGTGTTCACAAAATTGAAATTCTCGCTGATTTTTCTGATTGAATATTCGTTGATCATCGGCGGAAGTTTTGCAAGATTTGAAAGCTTCTCATAAAGAGGAATTGCCTTGTCGATGAATGACTTTTTAAGAACAAGTTTGGGGTGTTTTCTTCCGCAGGCATCCGCAAGCACACCGATGAAATCATCAAGCGAAATAACCGAACCGCAAGCAAGATAGCATTCCTTGTTGCCGCCCTTTTCAGCCGCAGCAACCATAAGCTTTGCGCAGTCACGGACATCGATGAAGTTGCATGAACCAAAACCGAAACTCATCGGGAAAAGTCCCTTTGAGAAAAGCTTGATGACCGATGCCATGCTTGATGTTCCGTTGTTGTCATAAGGGCCGATACAAGTGCTGGGATGAACAACACAAACCTTAAGGCTGTCATCGGCATTATCGAGAACATACTGGGTTGCAACAGCCTTTGACTTTGCATATGTACCTTCAAGCAAATCGGGGTCAAAATGAGAAATCTCAGTCAGTTCTTCATTACCCTCACCCATGGGGATAGCATCAATTGACGAAACATAAACAAGTGTTTTTACCCCCTGCTTCTTGCAGGCTTCAACAACCTTCTTTGTTCCTTCAACATTAACATCCCAGACCTGCTTATCCTTTGTGCCGCTGATATCAACTACACCTGCAACATGATAAACTGTGTCCGCACCTTCAAAAGCCTTTTCAAGCGACTGAAGATCAGTTACGTCACCCATAAATTTTTCGCAGTCGATATTGTCAAAAACAGGGCTGTCGGAGCGAAGAAAAAGTCTTGTTTTTTCTCCCCTGTCAGCAAGCTCTTTCACAAGAGCAAAGCCTACATGACCTTTACCGCCGGTTACAACATTAATCTTGCAACTCATATTTTTCACCTGCACAAAATTTAATTTTATATTTATAATTTAACATTATTCGCCAATCAAATCAATAGATTTTGTAACATTACTTTCACACATTTTCGAGAATATGTCTGATTTTGAAGAATTATTATCATTTTATGTCATATTGCTTGCGAAAATAAAATTCAGATTGACATTTTTAAATGTATATTGTAAAATATTATGGATTATTTATAGTAAATTTACGGCTTCGGTCTTTTGGAGGTAAATATCAATGAAAATCGACAAACTCTGCGGCGAAAGATTCAAGGAAAAGCCCTCGGATTGCGTCATCGACAGCCATGCGCTCATGCTCAGAGGCGGCTACATGAAGGGCGTTGCAAACGGCATTTATTCTTCCTTTATGCCCCTTCGCAGAATCACAAGAAAAATCGAAAATATCATCCGTGAAGAAATGGATGCAATCGACGGTCAGGAAGTTCAGTTCCCTGTTGTTATGCCCGCTTCTCTCTGGTCAGAATCAGGCAGATACGAAAGCATCGGAAGTGAGCTTCTCCGTTTCAAGGACAGAAACGACGCTCCCATGCTTCTCGGCATGACTCATGAAGAAGCTGCCGTTCAGCTTGTTCGTGAATATGCAAACAGCTACACAAAATACCCCTTCATGATTTATCAGGTTCAGACAAAGTTCCGTGATGAAGCCCGTCCCAGAGGCGGTCTTATCCGTGTTCGTGAATTCACAATGAAGGATGCTTATTCATTCCACACTTCTCAGGAAGACCTTGAAAGATACTACGATATTTGCTACAAGGCATACGAAAGAATCTTTGCAAGAGCAGGCATTCCCGAAGTTATCACAGTTGCTTCCGACTCAGGCATGATGGGCGGCAAGATTTCACACGAATATATGCTTCTCACTCCTATCGGCGAAGACTCAATTGCCGTTTGTCAGGAATGTGATTACAGAGCAAATATGGAAGCTGCCGACAGCATCATCAAAAACGAAATGTCTGGCGAATCCAAGGAGCTTGAACTTGTTCACACTCCCGATATTCACACTATCGAAGACATCTGCAGCTTCCTTAAGACTCCCCTTGAGGAATCCTGCAAGGCTGTTGTTTATCAGAAGAACATGACCGACGAATATGTTGTTATCTTTGTTCGCGGCGACCTTGATATCAACGAAACAAAGCTCACAAACTATCTTGGCGAAGCTGTTCATCCCGCAGTTATCACAGACGATTGCGGTCTCTTCGCAGGCTTTATCGGACCTTACAATATGGATACCGAAAAGTTCACCGTTCTTTTTGATAAATCCCTTGAAAACACTCATAATCTTTCATGCGGTGCAAACCAGCTTGACTACCACTATACAGGTCTTAAAATCAGCAGAGATATCGGCGATGTTGAATATATTGACCTTGCAAAAATCAAAGAAGGCGGCATCTGCCCCAAATGCGGAAAGCCTGCTATCAGCATTTCAAGAGGTATTGAAGTCGGTAACATCTTCCAGCTCGGCACAAAATACACCGAATCAATGGGTATGCAGTATATCGACAGCGAAGGCAATCTCCACTACCCCATCATGGGTTGCTACGGTATCGGCGTAGGCAGACTTGCTGCATCAGTTTGCGAAGCACACCACGACGAATACGGCCCCATCTGGCCCATGAGCATTGCTCCATGGCACGTTCAGGTTTGCTGCCTGAGAGCTGACGATGAAGAATGCAAGGGCGTTTCCGATGGCATTTATCAGAAGATGCTCGACGAGAGAATGGAAGTTATCTATGATGACAGAAACATCCGACCCGGCGCAATGTTCTCTGACGCTGACCTTCTCGGCGTGCCCGTAAGAGTTATCGTAAGCCCCAGAAACCTTAAAGAAGGCGTTTGCGAAATCGTTACAAGAGACAAGGAAATCAGCATGAAGGTTGAACTTGATAAGGTTATTGAAACCGTCAAGGGAATCATCGCTGACAGACTCAAATAATAACAAAAGCACCTTGCAGAAAGCAGGGTGCTTATTTTTGTTGCAAAGAAAAAAAGACTATGATATAATTAATGTATAAATTTGCAAGGAGGCAATGTCCATGAAATTCAAATCAAAAATTCTCAAACGCACGGTCTCGGTTATTCTTGCATTAATTTTATCTGTTTCTTCAACTTCTGTTGCATTTGCATCGGATATGATTTCGGAAGAAACAACCGCAAAATCAATTGAAATTGCAAATCAGATTGAATCTGAAGGCATTGTTCTTCTGAAAAACGAAGGCAACACTCTTCCTCTTAAAAACCGCAAGGTTAATGTTTTCGGTGCGGCTTCGTGCTCAATTGCATTTGCAGGCGCTGCAGGTTCGGGTGCAGTCCGCTCATCGGATGCCGTCGGATTCTATGATGCACTTGAAAATGCAGGCATTGAATATAACAAAGAACTTTATAATACATATGCATTCAACACAGGAACGCTTTATGATCTCGGATTTATCAGCTATGTGATCACCGTTCTCAAGCAGTTTTTCGGCGGCGGTCAGTCTGAAATGTCAATTAACAAAATCAGCGATAAAACAATGAAAAATGCCGTTGAATATTCCGACACGGCAATCATCGTTATCGGCAGAGTCGGCACCGAAATGAAAGATCTCAGCGTTGAACAGCTCAATCTCAACGACGATGAGAAAAAAATGATCGATAAAGTTTGCAACACATTCAAAAATGTTATTGTTGTTTTCAACATTTCAAACATTATGGATATGTCATGGCTTGAAGATTATGATTCAATCAAGGCGGCAATGATTATGTGGCTTCCCGGTGAAGTTGCAACGGACAGCGTCGGCAAGGTTCTTACGGGCGAAGTCAATCCTTCGGGAAAACTTGTTGATACCGTTTCATATGATATTGAAGACCACCCTGCATCTGAAAACTTCGGTAATTATATGTATAAAGGTATTGTCGGTATTCCGAAATATTTCGTTAATTACTGCGAAGGCATTTATGTCGGTTACAGATATTTTGAAACATTAGCGCCCGAAAAAGTGCAGTATCCTTTCGGATTTGGTCTTTCTTATACCGATTTTGATTGGGATGTAATAGATTACTCCGCAAACAAGGATAAAATCACAGTAAAAGTCAAAGTCAAGAACACAGGTGATGTTGCAGGCAAAGACGTTGTTCAGGTTTATTTTTCCGCACCGTATTATGACGGCGGAATTGAAAAAAGCGCAATCGAGCTCGCCGCATACGGCAAAACAAAACATCTTGAACCCGGCAAGAGCGAAACTCTCACAATAAGTTTTGATGTCAAAGACATGGCTTCATATGATTCGGAAAATGAAGAAGCATGGGTGCTTGACAAGGGTGAATATAAAATCCGTGTTGCACACGATGTAAAAACATTTGAAAAGTCATACACATACAAAGTAAACAAAAAAGTTATTTATAAAACAGACGATAACTCGGGCAACGGAATCAGGAATCTTTTTGAAGATGCAGAAGGTAATCTTACATATCTTTCACGCGCAGATGTTGACGGCACATATCCCACTCCCCCGTCAGACTACAAAGCACCCGACGAAGTCAAAAACAGCGATAAAAGACCCGATCCCGTAACCGAAGGCGAAGCACCGAAAACAGGAGTGAAATATGACAAAACAATAACTCTGCAGGATGTTGCCAAAGACGAATCTCTCTGGGATGCATTCCTTGACCAGCTTACAGTTGACGAAATGATAGCTCTTATCACCGACTGCGGATATGAAACAACTGCAATTGACAGACTCGGTATTCCTGCCACATCGGACAACGACGGTCCCTCGTGTGTCAAAGGCGAGGGTGGATTGCTTTATTCAGATTCAGGTCTTGCATTCCCCGTTGCAACGGCGCTTGCCTGCACATGGAACGACGAACTTGCCGAAGAATTCGGTGAAATAATCGGCGAAGAAGCAAATCAGCTCGGAACTCATGTATGGTATGCTCCCGGTTGTAATATTCACCGCAGTCCGCAAGGCGGAAGAAACAATGAATATTATTCCGAAGACCCGCTTCTTTCAGGCAGAATGTCAGCTGCGGTTACAAGAGGCGCGCAGTCAGAAGGAATCATTGTTACCGTTAAACATTTCGCAGCAAATGAGCAGGAAACAAACAGACAGTCCAACGGTCTTTACACATGGCTCAACGAGCAGTCACTCCGTGAAATATATCTTGAACCTTTTGAAATCACGGTTAAAGAAGGAAATGCAAAAGGAATAATGTCCGCTTATAACAGAATCGGCGCTGAGTGGTGCGGCGGAAGAAAATCACTCATAAACGACCTTCTTCGTGATGAATGGGGATTTGACGGATTTGTTATTACCGACGCAAGTATCGACCTTACGGGCGAAGGATATCTTGATCCTGCTTTAGCTGTTTATGCAAGAAACAGCGGAATACTTACAATGCTTTATGTTGTTTCTGCACCGCAGACAATACTCTCTCTTAAACTCGCTTATGCAAAAGACCCGATCGGAATGGGCAATGCAATGCGGCTTTGTGTTTATGATATATGCAGAATGAAAATGCAGACTGCGGCTTTTAACAATAAATAAATCTACATAAAAAAACACGGATGAATAAAATCATCCGTGTTTTTTGGTGCCGGTGACCGGGGTCGAACCGGTACGGTATTGCTACCACCAGATTTTGAGTGATGTAACTCATCCGGAAACCGCAACCATCAAAAGGAATTTAGAGGAACGAAAAATTCCAAAAATCCTTATATACCACCAGAATTTCAGTGCGTAATCCTTTATAAACTCGAAAACCCCGAAAAATTCGTG
>JAZRJH010000145.1:0-10473 GCA_045645685.1 Acutalibacteraceae bacterium | reverse complement strand
TCCAGAAGCACTTCTGGTATAACAACAACCCCGTTGCAAGCAAGGATAAGGCTGTTGCTCTCAACACCCTTCCCGATAGCCTTCTTATCATCGGCTTCATGCCCAAGTTCGAATTTGATAACGGCTTTGCAGTAAGAATTGATGTTCTTACCCTTTCAAAGGCATGGCTCAATCCTTCAAACTGGGGCGCACTCCTTGAAGCTCTCTTCAACGGTATTTCATCAGGCTTCGGCGGCGAACTCTGGTAAACCCCATCGGGTAAAACCGAAAACTTAAACAAAATGCTCCCCTGCGTGAAAACGCAGGGGAGTTTTTGTTTGTTACATTGCTGTGTTTGTGTCGGAAATGTTTCCCGTCATGTCAGGCGTAACATCGGTGATTCTGTCCGCCGTGGAAGAAAGTTCTGTTTCAAGTTCTGTGAGAAGGGGAAGATCATCATTTTTGTCTGTTACCTTTCCGCCTTCTGCACCGTTGCAGCCTGCAAAAGCAAGAGCAACAAGAAGAATCATTGCGCAAATAATAAAAGGAAATTTTTTCATATCATAACTCCTTGCTGAAATATCGTTTGGAGTTATTGTGTCCGCAGGACATCGGAATATACAAAGAATGCAGTTTCACAATTCGTGAAACTGCATTCTGTAAAAATTTTATTTTTTGGATTTCTTTGCTTTTTTAGGAGCTTTTTCTTCTTCTGTATCACCGATTTCAACAATATAGAAAGCTGCAGTCCAGAGAAGAATTGCGATGAATGCAATGATGATGCCGTTCTGGAATCCTGCAAAACAAAGAGTGTCAACAAAAACCGCTTTGCCGAGCAGGGAAGCGAGCAGACCTGATGAGAAGAGCGAAACAATATTGATTGAGCCTTCAACGATGGGAGCTGCCGCTGCATCGAAACAGCAATCCATAACGATTACTGCCGCAATGCCGAGAACGCAGGAAATGATAACGGGGATTCTCTTATTGCTGCAGATTGACCAGATGATGATGAATATTGCCGCAACAATTGCAATTGCGAATGCAACCGCGGTTGCGATAAGATATCCCTTCACGGGGTCAAGAGCTTTGGGGAATTCAAATGCGCCGGGCGCTTTGATATCATCATAAGTGAAACCCATAAGTCTTTCTGTGCCAAGGAAGAATCCGATAATCTGCTTAAGAGTGAGCGTTTCTTCAAGACCTGCCTCAACGATAGAAGTTGAAAGTCTGAAAAGCACAAACTCAAGAAGAAGTGCGGCAGGGAAAATTGCAGCCGCAAGAAGTGCATTTACGATGCGGTAAACATATTTCATATTGAAAATCCTTTCTCTTATTTCCAGGATGTGTTAAGTGCAACCGTGCGATTGAAGATGAGCTTTTCGTCAGTTGAGTTTTTGTCAACGCAGAAATAACCCTGACGCATAAACTGGAATGTGTCGCCGCATTTTGCATCTTTGATACCGCCTTCAACAAGGCATCCTTCAAGGATTTCGAGCGAGTTGGGATTGAGATGGTTGAGATAGTTTTCTTTACCGTCGATCATGGGATCTTCAGCGCTGAAAAGACGGTCATAAAGACGGATTTCGCAGGGTGCGCTGTCTGATGCGCTTACCCAATGAATTGTACCTCTGACTTTTCTGCCGTCGGGAGCGTCGCCGCCCCTTGTTTCGGGGTCGTATGTGCAATGCAGGCAGGTGACTTCGCCGTTTTCGTCTGTTTCCCAGCTGTTGCAGGTTACAAGATATGCGCTCTTAAGTCGAACTTCATTGCCGGGGAAGAGTCTGAAATACTTCTTCGGGGGTTCAATCATGAAGTCGTCACGCTCAACAAAAATTTCTTTTGTGAAGTGAACGGTTCTTGTGCCGAGTTCGGGCTTAAGGGGATTGATTTCAACTTCGATAGCTTCGCTCTTGCCTTCGGGATAGTTGTCGATAACAACCTTAAGAGGGCGAAGAACAGCCATTGCACGGGGTGCGTTTTCGTTGAGATTATCTCTTACGCAGGCTTCGAGCAGACCGTAGTCAACAACGCTGTCTGCCTTTGAAACGCCGATTCTGTTTATGAAATCACGGATTGCAGCCGAAGGATAGCCTCTTCTTCTCATACCGCTGAGAGTAATCATTCTGGGGTCATCCCAACCGTCAACAACCTTATCCTGCACCATTGCAAGGTTATATCTCTTGCTGGTTACGCAGTAGTTGAGATTAAGGCGTGCAAATTCAATCTGTCTGGGGGGTTCTTCGAATCCGATTTCCTTGATGAACCAATCATAGAGAGGTCTGTGATTTTCAAATTCAAGAGAGCAGAGTGAGTAGGTAACGCCTTCAATGGCATCCGAAAGGGGATGCGCAAAGTCATACATGGGATATACGCACCATTTGTCGCCTGTCTGATGATGGTGAACATGAGCGATTCTGTAGATAACGGGGTCGCGCATATTGATGTTGGGCGATGCCATATCAATCTTTGCGCGGAGAGTTCTTTCGCCGTCCGCAAATTCACCTGCAGTCATTCTTGCGAAAAGATCAAGGTTTTCTTCGATTGAACGGTCTCTGTAAGGGCTGTTCTTACCGGGTTCGGTGAGAGTGCCTCTGTATTCTCTCATTTCTTCAGCGGTGAGATCGCAAACGAATGCCTTGCCTTTTTTGATGAGCTTGATTGCGCATTCATAGATGAAATCAAAATAGCTTGAAGCATAGAGAACTTTGTTCCACTTGAAGCCGAGCCATTCAATATCAGCTTTGATTGCATCAACATATTCAACATCTTCTTTTGAAGGGTTGGTGTCGTCAAGTCGGAGATTGCAAAGACCGTTATATTTTTCGGCAGTTGCAAAGTCGATGCAGATAGCTTTTGCATGACCGATGTGAAGATATCCGTTGGGCTCTGGCGGGAAACGGGTCTGGATTCTGGTGTTCACGCCGTTGGCAAGGTCTTCGTCGATAAAGTCATATATAAAATTTGAAGAGGTTGTGATTTCGTCCATTGTGGTTTTTCCTTTCAATTATAAATTGCTTGCTGCATCCGCAAGTCTTGCCTTGATTTCATCTTCGCCGAGAAGCTGCATGATGGAATAAAGGTCGGGTGTGTTCTTTCTTGATGTGAGAGCAATGCGGATAACGGTTGAAATATCGCCGACATGACCTTTGAATGCTTCGGGATTCTTCTTGAATTCCTTAACATTGGGTGTGAAGCCGAGAGGCTCGCACATATCCTTGATTTTTGCAAACCAGGTGTCCTTATCATCTGCAAGCGAGAATGTTTCGGCGTATTTTGCAAGGATTGCCGCAGCATCCTCTTTTGAGATGTTTTCGGGCATGGTGTAATCGGGCTGATAAAGTGATTTATAGAAATATGAAACATAATCCTTGACTTCGTTCCATTTTGCTATGTCCTTACGGGGTTTGGGATTTTCTCTGTCGATATTCATGGCTGCGGTTGAGAATTCGGGGTCAGCGGTGAAAATCTCAAAGAATTCGGGGTCATATGCCTTTGCCCAATCCGCCACGTTATCGTAAACCTGTTTTGCGGTCATAACTGAGATAACATTTTTGGAAACGTCGTTGAGTTTTACAAGGTCAAAAAGGCAGCCGCTTGAGCTCATCTTCTTGAGATTGAAGGGGAATTTCTCAATGCCGTCTTTGGGATTGGCTCTGCGCCAGTCTTCGAAGTTAGAGTTGAGAAGAGTGAGAAGATATTCAAGCACGCTCTCTTTGGGGAAGCCCTGCTCGAAGAAGTAGCTGACTGCTGCTTCGGGGTCTTTTCTCTTTGAGAGCTTACGCTTATCGCCTGTTTCCTCGTCGATTTTCATAACCTGGGGAGTATGGGCGAATTTCGGAGCTTTGTATCCGCAAACACGGAAGAGCTCAATGTGTTTGGGAACGGAAGAAATCCATTCCTCGCCTCTGATAACATGAGTTGTTCTCATGAAATGGTCATCGCAAGCGTGTGCAAAATGGTATGTGGGAATACCGTCGGATTTGAGAAGAACTTCGTCAATTATGTTTTCGGGCATTTCAATTTTGCCCCTGATAACATCTTCAAAAACAATTTTCTTGTCTTCGCTTCCGCTTGAACGAAGGCGGAGAACCCAAGGCTTGCCGTCTGCAATGTTCTTTTCGATTTCTTCAAATGTGAGATCACGGCATTTTGCCCATTTGCCGAAGTAACCCCAGATAAGTGCATCGCCCTGCTCTTGCTCCTTGCGAAGCTCTGAAAGCTCGTCCGCTGTGCAGAAGCAGGGATAGGCAACGCCCTTTTCAACAAGGCTCTTTGCAACTGTCTGATAAATTTCAGCTCTCTTGCTCTGAGTGTAAGGGCCGTATGCACCTTTTTCCGTGCCGTAACCTGTTACGCCTTCTGTGAACTCAACACCGAAATAATTGAAGCCTTCGATGATAGCTGAAACGCCGTCGTCAATTTCACGCTTCTTATCGGTGTCTTCAATTCTCAGGAACGAAACGCCGTTTGTTGTCTGCGCTGTGAGTACGTCAACGAGGGCGCTGAAAAGTCCGCCGATGTGAAGGTAGCCTGTGGGTGAAGGTGCAAATCTTGCAACTCTTGCTCCTTCGGGAAGCTGTCTTTCGGGATAAAGACCTTCGTAATAATCGGGGGTTTTATCAATATGCGGAAAAAGAAGTTCCGCAAGTTTTTTATTATCCAAAACAAACACTCCTACTATATATTTATACCTTATTATTATTGCAGAAAACTTCGCAAGTATCAAGAGTAAATTTCAAATTTTTGCAGATATATTTCCGCTTTTTTCGGCTGTCGGAATAATAATGCTCATTTTTGACCAAAATACGGATGAAAATATAAGCGAAATGAGGTTTTTTATGAAAAGAAAATTACGGAAATCCCCCAATATCTATCTTGCAATTCTTGCCTGCCTTGTTGCTGTCGGAGCTTCTGCGGTAACAACGCTCAGAGACGATTCTTCAGGAACGGTTAAAAGTGAAGATTTTACCCGAGTAACCGTTGATTGGTCGGTTGAAGAAACAAGTGTACCGCTGACATTCGATGCAAACATCGGTATCAGCGGTATTGCAGACGAGCGAGTATTCATTCCCGAAACAACCGTTAAAATCGAAGAAAACAAGCCTTTTTCGGGCAGTTTTGCCATGCCGATGGGCACGGATATCATCAAGGATTACAGCAACGGCGAAATGGTTTTTTCAAAGACCATGGGCGATTGGCGTGTGCATAACGGCGTTGATTTTTCAGGAAGTGCAGGAAATGATGTTGTTGCGATTGCCGACGGAAAAATTGCAAGAGTTTATGACGACAGCTTTTGGGGCACGATTGTTGAAATTGACCACGGAAACGGCATGATTGCAAGATATTGCGGAATCAAAAAAGGCAGCACTCCTGCGGAAGGAACAGAGATTGAAAAACAGAAAAAAATCGGCTCTCTCGGTCATGTGCCCGTTGAAATCGGAGAAGAAGACCACCTGCATCTTGAAATCACCGTTGACGGCGAATTTGTTGACCCCCTCAAAGCAATGAACAAGGTCAGGGACGAGATATAATTGGTCATAGGCGAAGCCTATCCTTAATGTTGCGGAGCAACACATCATGCCGCAAAGCGGCACATCATTTCTCATATGCGAAGCATATATCATTTATATTATGGCGGATGCAAAGTCTGCCCGGCTCCCCATGGGCAAAATGCCACCGTCTGACGCATCCGCCTTGTATTCGGAAGTATACTTTGATTATCAACAAGCCATAAGGTTTTGAATGGTATCTTTTCGCCACGGCTTCGTTGAAAATCCTTGAAATAGCAATGCTTCCATTTCATATTATGCACGGATGGCGGTGTGTGCCTTATAAAAACAAAAAATACCCACCGTATTTTACGGTGGGTAAAAAATTATCAGATATGTTTTTCGATGAACGCCTTGACTCTGCGGTCATATTCTTCTTTGGCGTCATAGTAGCTGTAAGCGTGTTCCGCACCGGGAACGGCAAACATTTCCTTGTCTGTCGGGCAGGCATCATAGAGTCTTTTGCACATTTCAAACGGCACAAGAGCATCTTCTTCGCCGTGAACAAAGAAAACGGGATTTGCGGCATTTTTCATTGTGCCGAGCGGAGTTGCATCTTTCCTGAGATCATATTTTGAGATGGTTCTGCAGAAGATGTTTGTGATTGATGTGAAGAAATCGGATGTGTGATTAAGCCCGAGATCCTTCATTTTCTTTGAAACCTGCTCAAAAGCGTCGGTGAATCCGCAGTCTTCAACAATAACCCTGACCTGCTTTTGCGGATTGTTGTTATTGACGAGCATGACAGTTGCCGCGCCCATTGAAATTCCGTGAAGCACAATTTCAATATCTTCGCCGAATCGTTCGACAAGATAATCAATCCAGAGTTTTATGTCTTTATGATCAAGCGCACCGAAGCCGATGAGCTTGCCGTCACTTCTTCCGTGACCCCTTAAATCAGGCAGAAGATAGTTGAAGCCCATGGTGTGGTGATAAAACGGAAAAAGATGACTGCATTCATCGGGACCGTTGCAGTTGTGACCGTGAACGCAGATTGCAAAACGCTTTGTTTCTTTTTCTGCAGGGACATACCATGCTTTAAGGGTAAGATTATCGCTTGATTTTATTTCAAGATCCTCAGGGTTGTGAGAATAGAGATAGTTGTTGTTTTTCTTGCGGATTTCGGCGCGGTACATTCTTTTGGGATCCCGGTCGATATACGGTTTGGGACGCTTCACGCAAGCCTGTCTGTAACCTTCGGCACCGACTATCGCAACCGTGGCGGCGGTGAACAAACCTGTTCCGATCAAAGCTGCTCTTTTTTTCATAAAAAAACGGCCTCCTTCCATGGATTTAATTTTATCATAAAAGGGAAAATAATTCAATCATACGGCTGAATTATAATGCACAAAAAATTTTTTAAAATTTTTTTGAAAAAAGTGTTGACAAAACGGGAATGATATACTATAATGAACAAGCTCTTTGGTGAGGGCAGTTAAATGGCGGCATAGCTCAGAGGCTAGAGCAACCGGTTCATACCCGGTAGGTCGTGGGTTCAAATCCAACTGCCGCTACCATATTTTTATTTGGCCCGGTGGTCAAGCGGTTAAGACACCGCCCTTTCACGGCGGTAACACGGGTTCGAGTCCCGTCCGGGTCACCACACTCCTCGTTGCAACAGCGACGGGGAGTATTTTTTTCGGTTTTCTCAATTGTTAAAATTCGGTTACAATTTATATATTATTCTTATTCGTAAAAATAAAACAAAAATCAAAGAATATAATATCACCAATGGCAAAATAAGGGGAGAAAAAGATGGGAAAGAGAATTTTATGCGCTTTTATGGCGGTTCTTGTCATAATTGCGGTTTTCAGCGGCTGCAATAAGAATCCCGACCAAACCGAAACAACAACTCTGATTGGTGAAGGCGGCATGGACATCGTTGAAGAAAATACCACAACAACCAAGAAAACCGTTTCAAACGAAAAGCTGATTGCTTTCACTTTTGATGACGGCCCGAGCAAAGTTTATACCAACAGAATCCTTGATGTTCTTGAAGAAAACGGTGCAACGGCAACATTTTTCCTTGTTGGTTATAACATCGAAAAAAATGTTGAAACAATAAAGCGTGCGGCGGAAATGGGATGCGAAATCGCAAACCATTCAATGGACCACAAAAATCTTACCAAAATAAAGGAATCTGAAATTTCGGAGCAGGTGAATACTCCGAATGATCTTGTAAAATCTCTTGCCGGGATTGAAATTGAGCTTTTCAGAGCGCCCGGCGGAAATTTTGACGGCGTTACCGATAAAATCGGAAT
This sequence comes from Acutalibacteraceae bacterium, assembly GCA_045645685.1. Lineage (GTDB taxonomy): Bacteria > Bacillota > Clostridia > Oscillospirales > Acutalibacteraceae > CAG-177. The sequence continues at coordinate 2,684 of JAZRJH010000145.1, read as the reverse complement.
GCCCATTATCCAATGGTCAATCGATACCGAAGACTGGAAATTCAAGGATGCGGCTAATAAGGGCAGAAGCGAAACCCAGAGAAATGCCGACCTTAACAAAATAGCCGACAGAGTGGTTGAAAAAGCCGATAAGGGCGATATTGTGCTCATGCACGATATCTATGATTTTACCGCAGATTTATGCGAAATTGTTATTCCGAAGCTCGTTGAAAAAGGATTCAGAATTGTTTCCGTCAGCGAAATGTATGAGGCATACGGCAAGGAGCTTAAGGCAGGTCAGGTTTATTACAGCGTGGATTTTGCCGAGGGTAACACTCTTGTTGTTGAACCCGGTGCATATAAGGTAAAAACAAAGGGCAGTGTTCTCAATATCAGAACTGAACCCGTGTCAGGCGCAGAATCTCTCGCAAAAGTTCCTAACGGAACACCGATCACGGTTACAGAAAGCATTGAAGGTTGGGCAAAGGTTGAATACAACTCCGTTGTCGGTTGGGTAAACACCGCCTATATTGAAATTGCAGAATGACGAAAAAGGATTGTTTTTCATGTGAGAAACAGTCCTTTTGCTTTTTAAAAATCTTGACTTAACACAATAATGTATGATATTATTAATATATTATGAATTTTAGGAGTGAGAAACCTTGGATTTCAAAGAAAGTACCTTTATGTATGTCATAGCTCTCTGCGTTGTGGCATTCGTAACACTTCAGTCCGTTTTCTTCATCGTGAAGTCATGGAAACACGCCAAAGAACTCGGCATCAGCAAAGAAACACTCAAAAACACAGTTGTTTCCAGCATTCTTTTCACAGTTGCACCCGCTATTTCAATCCTCGCAACTGTTATCGTGCTGGCAAACGCTCTCGGTATTGTTCTTCCCTGGATAAGACTTACCGTTATCGGCAACCTTGCTTATGAAACAACAGCTGCACAGACCGCTGTTGAAGCAATGGGCGGCACTCTTACAAGCTCAATTGCGGATGTGAAGCAGTTCTCAACCGTTGCATGGGCGATGACAATCGGCAGCATTGCACCTCTCCTTATGCTCCCCTTTGTTTGCAAGAAGCTTCAGACCAAAATCGGTTCTGCAGTCAATAAGAATGAAAATGCAGCAAAGCTCGGTGACGCTATTTCAGCAGCCGCATTCATCGGTATCATTTCCGCTTTCATCGCAAGAGCAATCGCAGGCACAACATCTGACGGTGTAGGCAATGCAGGCTTTATGTCAATCGCCGTTCTTATCGTTGCAATGGTTGCAATGGTTATTCTTGAAGCAATCTGCAAGAAGTGGAATCTCGAAAAGCTCCGTCCGTTCACAATGCCTATCGCAATGTTCGTCGGCATGGGTGCGGCAATGCTCTTTGAAGCAGTTCTTCCCGCAGATATCGTTAATTTCGTTTGGAGATAACAGAAAGGAGAGAATGAATTATGCAGAAGAATTATTTTGACAAAGTTCACAGATGGGGCATCCTCTGGAACATCGGCGCATTGCTCATGCTCCTTTCAATCCCCGTTGCAGTTTCCGTTTATTTCGATGCATGGCCCGAACTCAATGTTCTCTGGAGTGTTCTTAGCAAGCTCATGCTTCTCTACTGGGTAACCGCAGTTATTGAAGTTATCACCTATGTTCCCATGCTCGGTGCAGGCGGTACTTATCTCAGCTTCGTAACAGGTAACATCACAAACCTCAAACTTCCCGTTGGTCTTGCAGCAATGGAAAATGCAAAAGTAAGAGCAAACACAGAAGAAGGCGAAGTTATCTCAACAATCGCTATCGGTGTTTCATCAATCACAACAACTGTTATTATTGCAGTCGGTGTTCTTGCATTCTCACCCGTTCTTCCCCTTATCACAGCAGAAGGCTCGGCTTTCAAGCCTGCTTTTGAATGGGTTCTTCCCGCACTCTTCGGTGCACTCGGCGCAAGCTACTTTGCAAAGCATTGGAAGCTCGTTCCCCTTCCCGTTATCGTGGGCGTTATCGTTCTTATCTTCTCACCCACAATGGGCGTTGGCACACTCATGTTCGTAACAATCGTTGCAGCTGTTGCAGGCGCATTTGCTCTTTATAAGGCAAAGAAATTATAATGCCGAAATTTTTTGATTTGTTGTGCAAATTTACACTTGATATCAGAAAAGTTTTGGTATAATATATTATAGGTAAATTTATCATCTCTCTTGAAAGGAGAAATTCAAAATGATTAACTATTCACGCGAAGTACAGGAAATGTGCTGCGTAGCCAAGGGCCCCAACCACGGTCCCGCACCCATCCCCGAAGAAGGCAAGTGGGTTAAGGCTTACGAAATCAAGGATATTTCCGCTTTCACACACGGTGTGGGCTGGTGTGCTCCCCAGCAGGGCGCTTGCAAGCTCTCACTCAACGTTAAAAACGGTATCATCGAAGAAGCTCTTGTTGAAACAATCGGTTGCTCCGGTATGACTCACTCAGCTGCTATGGCTGGTGAAATCCTCCCCGGTAAAACAATCCTCGAAGCTCTCAACACAGACCTTGTTTGCGATGCTATCAACACAGCTATGAGAGAACTTTTCCTCCAGATCGTTTACGGACGTTCACAGTCCGCTTTCTCGGATGACGGTCTTTCAGTTGGTGCAGGCCTTGAAGACCTTGGTAAGGGTCTCCGCTCACAGGTTGGTACAATGTACGGCACAAAAGTTAAGGGCGTTCGT
>JAZRJH010000144.1:0-6900 GCA_045645685.1 Acutalibacteraceae bacterium | reverse complement strand
AGCTTTTTGATTTATTTATAAATAATGAAGCCCACCGTTATTGGTGGGTTTATTATTTAACATTAAGAATAAATTTGGTAAATAAGTAATATGAATTATTGACAATTGCGAACAAAAATGATAAACTATCACAACATAAATTTGAAAAGGGGATAATCATGCAGACGATTTTGGATGCTATATATACTGATTTTAACGAAAGCGGTTATTTGCTTGTGAGAATGGTTCTTGCAGGTCTGTGCGGTGTTGTTATCGGATTTGAAAGAAGCCGCCGTCAGAAGGATGCAGGTATCAGAACACATATGATTGTTGCTCTTGGTGCAGCATTGGCAATGATTGTTTCAAAATACGGATTTTTTGATTTGCTTCAGTTTGAGGGTCTTCGTGCCGATGCTTCAAGAATAGCTTCAAACGTTATTACAGGTGTCGGTTTCCTTGGTGCCGGTGTTATTTTTGTTAAAGACGTTTCCATCAAGGGTCTTACAACTGCGGCAGGTATCTGGACAACAGCAAGCGTTGGTCTTGCGGTTGGCGCAGGAATGTATACTGTTGCCTTGGGCGCAACAATTCTTATGGTTCTTTTTCAGCTTGTTTTCCATAAATATTTCTCTCGTCTTGAAAACACGGCTAATGAATTTACCGTTACACTCGCAGACAGTCTCAACGCTGTTAAAGATTTCAGGGCAATGCTTGAACAAAACAAAATTCTTGTTGAAAAATGCAAAATGACAAGAAATGCAGATTCAACAATTACACTTGATATCACAATTAAAAAGGCAAGATCAACATCCATGGATGAAATACTTCTTGTTGCCGAACAGAACGAACATATAATTTCAGTTGAAATATAAAAAATAAAGCTCTGCGTTTTGCAGAGCTTTATTTTTTAATTATTGTTTTTTGATTTTGTGTCGTAATCTTCAGCTTTTGCTGTTCTTTCCATAAGAACAAGAATAAGACACCAGAAAGCGGAAAGAAGAACAAAGAGAACGCAAACAAGAATTGCATTATCCATTGCAAAGTTAAGAATTCCGCCGAGTGCAGGAATGTATGAGCTTATCACACCGTAGCAGGTCGATGCCTGAATATTATATGAATAACTGGGATTTGTTACGGGAGAAACGGTAAGAGAAGCATCTGTTTCAGAGAAAACAGAAACATTTGTTACTGTCTGAATATCGCAGCCTGAAATTCCTGAAGCAGGAACAGAAACAAGATTTCCGAATGTATATTCGTTCGCATTAAGTTTCTTTGAAATGATAAGGTCGCCTTCAGAAACTCCGAGAACATCAATATCTGTGCTCATTGTGTTGAAACAAACACCGCCGATGTTTGTTCCGCTGTTATCAAGGAAAATAGTAACAAAGCATCCGAGAATGAATGTTATAACTGTTGCACAAAGCATAATGATTGAAATAATTTTGCCTGCGAGAACACCGCGGCTTGTTTTTGCTTTGGCGGGTTTTTCTTCAATCTTTGCTTCGCCGTAATTTGCATCTGAAAAATCAAGAACTTCTTCATTCTGTGATTCTTCAACTGCGCCGACAGGAGCATAGGGTGACGGTTTCTGACCGATGGGAACAAGAGGTCTGGGTTTTTTGACTTCAGGTTCGCCTGCAGGAGTGTAAATCGGGTTATCCTGAACGGGTGCAACCGCAGGAGCTTTAAAATAAATTGAAGAAACTGTTTCTTTTGCGGGTTCATCTTTGCTTATTTCAGGAATAATGCTTTTTGTTTCTTTGGTGATTGATGCGCTCTGACCTCGTGTTGCGGAAACAAACTCAAGGTCAAGCTCGTCAATGCTTTTGAGCTTGAACTGATCCATTGATTACACTGCCTTTCAATTATTTAATTATACTGCGAAGAGCAGTGGTTTCGTTTGCGAGATTTTCAGCAAGTTTTGAAATTCTGTCAAGGCATTCAACAACGGGATTCTTTTCTTCTGAAGCAGCTGAAGAAACTTCATTTGCTTTGAGTGCTTTGTTTTCATCGGAAAGAGCACGGCAGATTTTTTTGAGTTTTTCGTTGTTAGCTTCTGTTGCTTTGGCATATTCAAATACCTTTTTATATTCAGCCTTAAGAACGGTTATATACTGCTCAACCTGCTCGCAATTATAGCCGTTATCTGCTTTTTGAAATAATTCTTTGTTTTCCATTTTCTTGTCCTCCATAGAATTAATTTATTCTTAATAAATATAACATACTTTATTTTGAATTACAATAATAAATTTGTAATTTCATGACATATTTTATCGTTATAGAGCAGTAACATGTTGCTTTACACTTGAATGTTTGGACAAATCATGCAGATTGTATATAGTTTTGCTGTTAAAATAATTTTAAATTTCTTGATTTTTTGATAAATATTGATATAATATACAATGAAAAATTATGTAATTGGAAGTGATATGAATGGCTATATCTGATCTGGGTATTCTTCTTGGCGATGTTTCGCTTTTTGAAATTGAACATTATACCAAGAATCCCATGAAGGCTCAGGAAAGCACTCTTAAAAAAATTATTCGCAGAAACAAAAACTGCGAACTCGGTAAAAAATATGATTTTAAAAACATAAATTCAATTGAGGATTATCAGGAAAAAGTTCCTCTTTCAACATACGATGATTATGCGCCTTATGTTGACAGAATGATTAATAACCGCGAAAAGAATATTATGTTTTCAGGTCCTAACATCCGTTACTGTTCATCATCAGGCAGTGTCGGTAAACCCAAGATTCTTCCCAAAGGCATCAAGGATCTCTGGAATATGCAGTGCATTGGTTTTTCCTGCACGGTAGCAACATCTGCTCATTATCTCAAAAAGCATAAGAATAAGAAAATGCCTGCACAGATGGGCCCGCTTGTTCTTATCCTTACGGGTCATCCTCTTGAAGATGGCAAGATGTGTAACGGTGCGGCACAGATTCCGCTCACTTATCTTAAAATGATTACACCCTTCTTCTGCACATCTCCCAATTCTCTTCTTTATCCCGAGCACGAGGAACTTATTGATACATCTTATCTTCAGCTTCGCTTCGCTCTTGAAAACAGCAAGGTAAGTTACATAGGTTCACTGGTTATTACTCTTGTAACAACTATGTTTGATTATCTTAAGGAAAATTGGGAAATGCTCTGCGATGATATTGAAAAAGGTATTATTAACCCCGATATCAAGATCACTCCCGAACTTAAGGAAGAATATGCAAAGAAGTTCAAACCTAATCCCAAGAGAGCTGCAGAGCTTCGCAAGGAATTTGAAAAAGGTTTTGAAGATCCCATTGCACCCAGAATCTGGCCGAGTCTTTCATGGGCATACGGTATGGTCGGATCTAATCTTAAGGTTTATGTTGAAAAACTTCGCAAGTATATTGGTGATGATGTTCCTATCCACGGAATGGGCTTCGCTGCTGCCGAAGGATTCTTTGCTATGGCAACAGAACTTGATTCCCATGACGGTGTTCTTCTTCCTCATTGCCTTTTCTTTGAATTTCTTCCTGTTGACGATGATGCTGATGATCCCGATGAAAATGTTAAACCTTTGCTTATCAATCAGCTTGAGGTCGGTAAGAAATACGAAATAGTTGTTTCTAACTTCTCCGGACTTTACAGATATCGCATGGAAGACGTTGTTAAGGTTACGGGTATGTACAATAACACACCGAAGATTGAATTCCTTTACAGAAGAAATCTCGGCATGAACCTTGCAAACGAAAAGACTACAACCGAAATGGTTGACCTTGCAGCAAAACAGACTGCAGAAGAAATGGGCAATGAATTTGTCGGTCACAGCCTTTATGCCGACTATTCAACCAACCCTCCCAGATACTGTATGCTTGCAGAAGCAGTTAATCCTGTTTCGGAAGAAGACCGTCAGAAATATATTGATATTCTTGATGAAAAATTCAAGAATTTCAATGAAAAATATTTCAAATACCGCCGTTGGGGTATGATTAACAGACCCGAAGTCCTTTTCCTTAAGAAAAAAACATATTGGGATTACAGAGAATATCTCCGCTCGCAGGGCAGAGTTCTCAATCAGATCAAGCCTGTAACAATCATTAATTCAGAAGAAAGATGTGAATTCTTCTTCTCACATGTTGCAACCGAGACTGAGCTTCCCTATAAACCTAAATCAAATAAATAATTGAGGTTAACCATAATGAAAAAAATTATATCTCTTGTTTTATCTGTCGTTTTGCTTGTGACGGGTGTAATATGTGTTGCTCCCGTTTCACTTGCAACCGAGGATGGAACAACGATTCCTGTTGTTCATGTTGTGGGAACGGGCACTCCGATTCTTCGTATCAATGAAGCCGGAGAAGAAGAAACTGTTTATCCCATGCAGATTCCCGAAGGATATATTGACGAGAAATTGGAGATCTTCCTTCCTGTTTTTGCTGATGCGTTTTTCACTCAGGAATGGGGAGAATTCTGCGATGTTCTTTATGAAATTCTTATACCGATCTTCAGTCAGATGGCGCTCGATAAAAGCGGCAATATAACTGATGGTAGCTTTGTTGACTGGTCATGGTCAAAAGAAGAGCTTGCAACTCACAATGACGGAACATACAGTGCTACTGAATTCATGTTCCATTATGACTGGCGTCTCGATCCTCTTGTAACAGCAGATACTCTTCATCAGTATATTGAAGATGTCATGGAAGCAACAGGCTCGGATAAGGTTGCTCTCTACGGACGCTGTCTTGGTTCTAATATGGTTGCCGCTTATATGGAGAAATATGACGGTGAACACGTTTGCGAAGTTATACATTATGCCAGCGCATTATACGGTGCAACACAATGCAGCAAGATGTTCACAGGTGAACTCTTTCTTCATGCAGACGGTATTGAGCGTTTTATCTATGACATCGGAGGAGATCTCGGTCTTGGTGACACCCTGACAGATCTTATTCAGTCTCTTGTAACACTTATGAATAAAACATACGGTCTTGATATAGCTTGCTGGGCTGTCAATAATGTTGTTCAGGATATTTATCTTGATATTTTTCCGAGAATTGTCGGCGAAAGTTACGCTACTTTCCCGTCATACTGGAGCATGGTTTCTGTTGAAGATTATGACAGAGCAATGGAAACAATGTTCTACGGCAAGGATGTTTCCGAATATGAGGGTTTGATTGAAAAGATTGAATATTTCCATGATAATGTCCGTCTTGATTTTGAAGAAGATGTTAAATCTTTTGAAGAAAGAGGTATTGAATTTTCAAACATCGTCAAATACGGAAAACAGAGTGTTCCTGTAACAGAAAATTCAAATGAACTTTCCGATCAGCTTGTTACTGTTCGCGAAAGCTCTTTCGGTGCAAAAGCCCTTGAAGTCGGCAAAACATTTGATGACGAATATATTGATAATGCAGTTATAAACAGTACGGCTCGATATATTTCTCCTGATAAACAGATTGATGCTTCAACCTGTCTTTCTCCGGATACAACATGGTTTGTTAAAAATATTGAGCATAAACATTTTCCGAAATGTATAAACGGTCTTGTCAGCGATATCGTTAATAATGATAATTTTACTGTTAACGACAATCCCGAATATCCTCAGTTTATGGTTTATGACTATGTGACAGACACCATTTCTCCCATGACAGCAGAGAATCTGAACACAACTGAAAGATGGGAAACAAATTATTTTGATGCACTTATCAAATTCTTCAAAGCTGTTTTTGAACTTATAAAAACAAAACTCTCTGAAGCATAAAATCAGGCTGCCTCACTTATGTGAAGCAGCCTTTTTTATATTTCACGTTTTATTTTCTCGATTATTCTTTTTTCAAGCCTTGATATATAACTTTGAGAAATACCCAATGAATCGGCAACTTCTTTCTGAGTGTATTCTTTTCCGCCGCCGATTCCGAATCTCATTGTCATAATCAGCCTTTCTCTTTCACCGAGCGATGAAATGATTTTATAAAGTCTGTTTCTTTCGTCATCTTCTTCGAGTTCTTTATATATTTCATCGGGTTCATTTCCCAGAACATCCGAAAGCAAAAGCTCGTTGCCGTCCCAATCAATATTTAATGGTTCAAAATATGATACTTCAGCTTTTAATGTATTGGTTTTTCGGAGATACATGAGTATTTCGTTTTCAATACATCTTGATGCATAGGTTGCAAGTTTAATGTTTTTTGAAATTCGGAAAGTGTTTACAGCTTTGATAAGACCGAGTGTGCCGATTGAAATAAGGTCTTCAATCGGAATGCCTGTGTTTTCAAATTTTTTCGCAATATAAACAACAAGCCGAAGATTATGAACGATAAGCTCTTCTCTTGCATCTTTATCGCCGTTTTCGTGCTTGAGAAGATATTCATTTTCTTTTTCCTGAGAAAGGGGAGGCGGAAGTGATTCGGGACCATTTATATAATCAACTTCTATTTCAAATAATTTTTGTTTGAGAAGAAGAAATATGTGTTTGAGTTTATCGACCAAGAAATGAATTTTCATGATTTTCTCCTTAGGATTTATTTGTTGACAGTTATATCATAAAACGGTTTTCCGAACAATGCAGAAAAATTCGATGAAATTATTTTTTTATCTGTAATTGCTATGAAAATATTCTCGGATTCAATCCATTTATCGGAAATATAAATTTCTGTTTTATCAGCCATGAACGATTGCATTGTTCCGTTTCCGCTGAGAGTTGAAAACGGGATTATTCTGAATTTTTCAGCTTCTTCAATTTTGTCGGTATCAATGATTTGTTTTATAAAACTTTTTTCTGCAATGATAACAGGTCTGCCTGAAAAACAGTCGCACAGAGTGTTGCCTGAATCAAAAAGTGCCTTGCATTCAGCAACTTTATTTTTGTATGTAATTCTCAAAGTGAATATGTTTTTTTCGGGGGTTTTGCTTCGGATAAATAATTTTATAAAATTCATTA
>JAZRJH010000143.1:0-3378 GCA_045645685.1 Acutalibacteraceae bacterium | reverse complement strand
ATCAGGTCAACTTCTTCAATATCATTGCCGAACTTTTCACAATTATAAAAATCGTGGTGAAGCTTTTCGTATCCCTCAAAGTTTGCTTCAAGAGCATCAACAAGCTCTGACATCGTATATTTCTTCTCATCAAAAACGAGCTTTTTGACAGCGTAAAGACTGTCACCCGTATCGGCAATACCTTCCGCCAGAATCTGTCCGTGATTATAAAGCGGACCGCCGTTTCTGTAGTCACGACCTTTTTCAAGGCAACCCTTTATAAGACAGGAACGGAGAGGATGAGGTTCAAAAACACCGCGAAGATGCTGCCACGTGATTGAACTTGCGCAAGAATTATATGTCACATATTCAAGTTGATCCATAAAAGCCCGTTCAAATCTTTCATAGGTCTCAAAGGTTCTCGGGTCACCGGTTTCAATGGAAGCTTTCTCGCCGTTCATAGCATTCACACCGTTGTGAAGTGCAAATTCAAGGCACTTGGCAAAAACAACCTCGCCGTCTTCAAGACCCATATGGCTTTTGCCGAGAATATCTATCTGATTACAGCCGTTCATACAGTAATCGTGGCTGTCTTCGGGCGGAATGCAGATTTTTTCAAGTGCAGTGCATACTGTATCATCATTGTAGAGTGCAGGAAGACCTGTTCCCGTTGCAAGAGTATCGGCAATGGTATTCCAGAGCTTGTCGGGTGTGTTTCTGTGAATGCGGCAAGTGAGGTTTGGTGTCTGATAGCCTTTCTTTCTCACCATAGCGAGAATATCATATGTAAGTCCGTTAGTTTCATCATTCCAATTCTCATCGCTTCCCGAAATGCAGAGATTCCATGAACGGTGGTCGTGGAAATAGTCCCAAAGTCTGTCAAGAAGGTCGATTGTTTCTTCCTTATTCTCAGTTTTGATATATGCGGGATACATATACTGGTCAAAACGACCGGGAGAATCACTTCCGTCAAGGGCAAAGATGAGCATAAAAGAGCACATAGCCGACATAAAGTCATAAGCCGGCTTTTTGGGTACAGTTTCAAACGCATTTGCCAAATGAAGAAGAAATGCCTTGTCATCGGCATTTTCGCAGTTATCAGCCCTTTCGAGAGCAGATAAACGGTATCTTTCCCCGATAATATCTATTGCATCAAGCACATAAGAGCACGAACGGTAAAACCAAGCCTCGTCGGGATATTTATCACGGTTTTCGGCGATGATTGAACGGATATGGTCTGTGCCGAAATTGACTATTCTGCCGTAATCGGGGTTAGAGTGTCCGCCCCAACCGCCGCCCCATTCGGCACCTGAATGGTCGAGTGCTTCCGTAGGCTCAGAATAAAGTCTTTTTGCTTTATCTCTGAACACATTCAGTTCATCAATATATCGCTGAAATGTTTCCTTGTGTTCAGGAAATTCTTCTGCGAGCTTCATAATGTTTTCGTCACAAAATCGGAGCCCCTCCGAAGGAGTGTAGGTTGCAGTGCCGTATTTTGTTTCAAATGCAGTTTCGGGAAGCAATCGGCGAGAAAACCTGATTTCAATATTCTTTGCGGCGTGAAGCAGAGCAAGACCCACTCTTTCACCGTGCTCAAGAGTCTCGTCGAGAAAATATCCGTAAAGGAAAGGGTCGATTTTTACTATATCCATAAAGAAACCTCTTTTATTTTGATACTCTCACGTCTGTGGCGTGAGAAGCGAACAACGAACACCAGCGTGATATTTCATCATCACTCGCACTTTCATGGGTATAAGCGGAAACAGCCCCTATCTTTTCGGATTTTCCGATACCCAAAGTATGATATGGCATAATCTCTGCATATCTGTAGCGTGCTTTGTTTTCGTTCAGAAATGATGCAAGCAATGCAATGTCCTCATCGCCGTCGTTACAATCCGGAATCAGAGGCAGCCTGATAATAATATCCGCACCTCTGTCCATAAGATATTGAAGGTTTGAAATAATATGAGCATTTTCCGCTCCCGTAAGCTTGCGGTGACGAACGGAGTCAATGCATTTTATATCATACAGAAAAGTTGTGCCGAGATCGGCGGCTTTCTCGTAGAATTCGCGGGAACCGATACCGCAGGTTTCTATAGCAAGAGAAATCCCTGCATCCTTTGAAAGAGAAAGAAGCTCCAAGGTGAAATCAGGCTGATAAGACGGTTCGCCGCCCGTAACGGTGATTCCTCCGCCTGATGTATCGTAAAACATCTTGTCTTTCATAACCTCATCAAAAACTTCCGATGCAGTCATTTCTTTACCGATAATTTTGTTGGCATCGCCCAGACAGATTTCAGCACACCTGCCGCATTTCATACACTTTTCACGGTTAATCTTTATAATGCCGTTTTCGATTGTTCGTAAAGAACAAACCGCAAGGCATCTGCCGCATGATGAGCATTTCTGTTTATTAAAGGAAAGAGCAGGTGTTTTTTCAAGGCTTTCGGGATTATGACACCAGATACATTTGAGGGGACAGCCTTTCAGAAAAACGCAGGTGCGGATGCCATCACCGTCGTGTATGCAGAATTTCTGTATGTTGAATATGATTCCTGTTTTCACTTTGTGCTCACCAACTTTCAAAATCAATTATACCACTCTGACAAATAAAAAAGCAACAGTGAAAAAACTGTTGCTCTTGCGTAAATATGATTTTTTGTTCGACAATTTGGAGTTTGTGAATCTGTCAGATTGTTATGTCATAGAAGGTGAGATTTGAACTCTTGCGGCGTTCTCCTCTGTCGAGAACACAGATAACAGGTTCGCCGTTTTCGTTGGCAAAAACAGTAATACCCTCTGCTTCAAAGCTTTTGCCGATGTTTCTTGTGAAGCATGCTTCCACATTGCCTGTTTCAATATCAAGAGTAAAAATACGCTTCATATCATTTTCTTCGTCGCAGGACATATAAAGCTTGCCGTCAAACATTTCCGCACCTTGTATTCTGTCAATCGGTTCAGAAAGAGGAATGGTCTTAACAAGGCTCATATCATCAAGCGAAAAAACATTGAGTACGGTTGCATTGGTCCATTCAGCAGTATAGAGATAATTCCTTTCGGCATCAACAGCACACCAAGGCACTCCCTCAAGGTGCAATTCATGGGGAAGAGCATAATACGTTCCCGAAAATTCGAGTGTATCGGCATTATACAAAACAATAAATGAATTAAGATAGTCGGGTCCGTCCTCGACGGCGGCATAAATATATCCGTTATAATAACTTAATCCGCCGATATGGTTACAGCCTTTTTCCTGGAGCTTTTCGGGAATGGCGTTGGTATTTATGAGAAAAATTTCTCCTGTTTCCATATCCGCTTTGCCGAGATGCTTGTTTCCGCTGAAATAGAAATATTTACCGTCATTAGTAACGCCTTGTGAGGTTACCTGATAGTCAAACA
>JAZRJH010000142.1:0-8756 GCA_045645685.1 Acutalibacteraceae bacterium | reverse complement strand
ATAGAAGAAAATCACGGATAAAACGCCCATTATTATTGCAAAAATGAGCATACCGTTTGCATCTGCCGCTTTAATCGGGTCACCGTTTTTGTTTACTTCGCCTGTAGCGCAGTAAATTACCATCGGGCCGATAAGGAGAGGAATAGCACCGCCGAGACCTGCACCGATTGAACGGAAGGTTGAAAGAAGAGTTCTTCCTTCGGGGTCATCGGTAATAACGGATGCAAGAGAGCCGTAAGGAATGTTGATAGTTGTATACATCATACCGAAACCGATATATGTGATATACATAAGAGCAACAACTATCATTTCATTATCCGTGAATGCTCTGAAATTAACAAAGCAAAGCATTGCCATTATTCCGAGAGGAATTGCAAACCATTTGATGAACGGTCTGTATTTTCCGTCTTTATTGGGCTTTTTCTTTGCAATAAGGTTACCCCACAAGGGGTCATTGATTGCGTCCCAGAGTCTTGCGATAAGCAAAAGAGTTGTGATTTTGCTTTCCGCAACCTTGAGAATATCGGTGAAGAACACCTTGAGATACGATGAAACATATGTAAGAACAAACAAGTTTGCCGCATCGCCGAATGCATATCCGAAACAGTCTTTAAGACCTATTTTATTGGGATGAACAAATTCGGCATCAAGTGAACGCTGTTTTGACACAACATTGCCTCCTTTTCAATTAAAATGAAAAATATTTTTCTCTCTGTTTCTGAATTCTGCCGCTGATAAATTCAAGAGTTTCCTTTGCGCCTTCAACGCCGCAGGCATAATCCTTCATGGCTCTGCCTTCTTCGTAACAAAGGTCATCATGAAGCGGAAAATAATTCTTGAGCAGGAAGTTTGCATATTTTGCAAATCTGAAATCACCCACAAGGCGATATTCCTTGCTGATACCGTCAATGGCTATTGAATAGAAACTCTTTATCGAGTCGATAATTGCAGTTCTTTCGTTTGCGGGCGAGAATACCATGGTTGAAGCAACATATGCATTTTCGTTGTTGACCGAACTGTGGCTGTCTGTGCTTCCGACGATGGGGAATTTATCATACCCCTTCGCAAGAACTTCATAATATTTATGAGTCTGGAGACCGTTCTGTTCGTAATAACTTTCGCCGCCGAGAACTTCAAAAGCATCAAACGGATGTGTTTTGAGCATATAGTCGGTAAAGGTTTCGGGAACCTGATAAACATTTGAAATCCAATAAGGATGGCAGAAAATTCCGAGACCTTCCCCCTTTTTGATATGGTTGTACACCCATACACAGCTCGCATATGTGAAAGGTTCGATTCCTTCGGGAATGTCGAGAGTGGGGATAAGCGCATCAACTTCCGCTCTGTAACCGTCTTCATCAAGCTGATCGGGACAAGGGAAGCCTTCGAAACGGCGTTTATCAATATCGTTGCCGAATTCTTCGGTATGCTCATCCTTAAGAATTGCATTCACGGAATATTTACCGCCGAAATTAACGATATGAACATCGTTGATATGGTCAGGTGCAACATCGGGGAGATGCACTTCTTCGCCGGGAATGATATTGAATTCAATCGGAACATCCTTATATGTTTCGATAGCTTCAAGCGAAGGATAGTAACGGTTATGGTCTGTGATTGCGAAGAAATCATAACCGTGTTTTCTGTAGTTTGCACTGACGATTGCAGGCGCCTGTCTTCCGTCGGAACGGCAGGTGTGCATATGAAGGTCACCGATAAGAGGATATCTTCCGCAAAGGTCTTCCGCAAGGGCATAAACATTCAGCTGAAGAAGTCTTTTGTTTGTGTCTTTTTCAAAAATACGGATGAAATATTCCTGTTCATAAGGGAATACATACTTGAATTTAATCACGCCGTCATATGTAAAATCAACAGTTGTGCCGTTTTTTCTGTAAGGATAATCACGGGGGTTGCCGTCCTCAAGACCGTAAACAGCAAGATAAATGTTTTCGGGATTTTTAAAATCCGCATGATATCCGAGAGGTTTTATTGTTATTTCAACTTCTTTTCCTGCAGGAAAAACTTTGGGGAATATATCATAATAATGAAGTTCTGTTTTCATTTTCGGTTTTCTCCTTTATAATTCTACGGTTTTACCCGTTTCGTATGAAATATATGAGTTTTCAAGAAGCTCTGCAAGTTCGATTGCTTCCTTTGTTCCCATGCCTTCGGGAGTTCCCGTGCCGTTGATACAAGCGTCAACAAAAACATCAATCGGATGTTCGCCCTGATCGGGAAGAACATCGGGTGTTATGAATCCTCTGTTGAGTTTTGCAGTCTGCGTTGTTTTATACTTCATATCGTCCGCACCTCTCCAAAGGAAGATTCCTTCCGTGCCATGAACTTCAATGGTGTACGGCGATGAGAAAGCAAGGAATGATGTTTCGGACACACCGATGATGCCGTTTTCAAATTCGATAACCGAAACTGCATTTTCGTCAACGGGTGTTCCGAGAACGGAATTTGCGATGCCTGTTATCTTTTTGGGTTTGCCGCAAAGATAAGCAAGAAGATACATGGGATGGCATCCGAGATCCATCATTGCACCGCCTGCGCAGTCTTCCTTGACGAACCAGTATTCGGGGAGCCAATTTCCGCTTACGCCGTTATGAGCATTGCGGATTCTGACATTTGTCACCCTGCCGAAATCGCCGTTTTCGATATGCTCTTTTGCAAATTTAACGGCACTCCATGCTTTGTGCGGGAATGAAATTGTGAATGTGACACCGTTTTCTTTGATTGCCTTTTCAATCTCAAGGCATTCTTCCACGGTGCAGGCAAGGGTTTTTTCGGTAAAAATATGTTTACCTGCTTTTGCGGCTTTGATAAGCACTTCCTTATGCATTGTTGTGGGTGTACAGCAGCAAACCGCATCAACATCTTCTCTTGCAAGAAGTGTATCAAGATCTGATTCAAAATCACAACCGAGTTTTTCTGCCCAAGGCATTCCCCTTTCGGGTTTTTCGTCCCATACGGCAACAACTTCAGCCTTTTCTGTTTTAATAAAATCACGGGCATATCCTTCAGCGTGAACATGCCATTTTGAAAGCATAGCAACTCTGAGCATCTCTGTTCCTCCGATTCATGCAAAATATTGCATTATTATTCATATATTAACATATCAGGGTAAAAAAGTAAAGCCGGGAAAAATTTATATTTTTCCCGACCTTTTATTTTATTTTTGTGAAATTTGTGATATAATCAATCCGAAGAACCGCTTCTCTTTTTCAGACCATATTCAAGACCCGTTGAAACAGCAAAGACAGCTACGGAAAGCGGTCTTGCCGAAGTAAGAAGTTTTTCACTCAGATCAACGGCGGAATAATAGTCAAAAATTTTCCCTGCACCTATGTAAAGTACGGCTGAAAGTACAACAACAACCGCAGTTACAATCCATCCGATTGTAAACACATATTTTGCGGGGCGGTGAACATTTTTAAGTATCTCTTTCATAACCGACCTCCTTATATGCCGATTATACATTGTACGGAGGATATGTTCAAATCAAAAATATTACCATTTAAGGAATGAAACAAATGGCTTTCGGAATTTCAACATCCTGTCTTTATCCTGCGGAAACCGAGAAATCCCTTGATACGCTTGGAAAAATCGGAGTCAAGACCTGCGAGGTTTTTCTTAATTCTCCGAGCGAAACCACTCCCCGATTTGCAAAAATTCTCAATAAAATCCGTGATGAATACGGAATAAAAATCGCTTCCGTGCACCCGTTTTCATCGTTTGCGGAAACCTATATGCTCTTCAGCGCATATCAGAGAAGATTTGACGATATGCTTGAATTCTATAAGCAGAATTTTGAAGTGACAGCCATTCTCGGCGCAGAATTTTCAGTTATCCACGGTTCGCTTACAAACGCAAAAATCACAGACGAAGAATACTTTGAAAGATTTGCAAAACTCATCGAAGAAGGCAAAAAATCGGGCATAAAAGTATGCCACGAAAACGTTAACAGACACCTTTGCGAATCTCCCGATTTTGTCAAAAAAATGAAGGCTTATCTCGGCGATGATTTCAGGCTGATTTTCGATGTGAAACAAGCGGTAAGAGCAGGTTATAATCCGCTTGATTTTGCAGAAAAATTCAAAAATGATATTGTTCATATTCATATCAGCGACCACACCGAAAAAGCCGACTGTCTGCCGCCGGGCAAGGGTGATTTTGACTTTGCAAAACTCATCGGAATCATGAATTCCGTCGGATATAACGGTGATTATATCATCGAACTTTACCGCGAAAATTTCGGCGATGAAAACGATCTGAAGCAGTCGCTTTTTTATATGCAAAATCTATAATTTTTCCGGCAACAAATTGTGTAAAATGCTTGCATTTATGTTCAAAATGTAATATAATAAATTTTGTATTTGCTTAAATAAATGGAGTGTAATAAAATGGAATTACAGGAACGCGAATTTTTACCCGTTATTCTGGGCGCCGATTTCACAGCTTACAGCCTCGCAAGAAGCTTTCATGAAGAATACAAAATCAAGTCACTTGTTCTGAGCATGAAGGAATGCCAGTACATTGCAAACAGCGATATTATCGAAAACCGCGTTTTCCCCGGTCTTGAAAATAAGGATACGCTTATCGAAACTCTTATCTCGGTCGGCAAGGAATTCAAAGGCAAGAAAAAACTCATCGTTCTCGGCTGCGGTGACTGGTATGTAAGAATTCTTATCGAAAACAAACCCGTTCTCAGCGAGTATTATGTTATCCCCTATATTGATGAAGAACTGCTCAACAAAATTGTTCTCAAAGACAAGTTCTATGAAATCTGCGAAGAGTTGGGGATTGATTATCCCGACACTTATGTTTATAACTGCGGCGAAGAAAACGCCATGGATTTTGACTATGAATACCCCATCATTGCAAAGCCTGCGAACAGTGCAATGTATCACTATGCAAAGTTCGAAGGCAAGCGCAAGGTTTTCAGATTAAAAACAAGACAAGAGCTTGACGATATGCTTGCAAAGCTCGAAAAAACAGACTACAACTACAAATTCCTTATTCAGGACTGCATTCCCGGTGACGACACATACATGAGAGTTCTCACTTGCTACTGCGACAGAAACTCAAAGGTCAAGTTCGCTTCACTCGGTCATGTTCTTCTTGAAGACCATACACCTTCCGCAATCGGAAATCCCGTTGTTATCATCAACGAAGTCAACGATCAGATTGTTGCTGCAGCTACAAAATTCCTTGAACACATCGGATATGTGGGCTTCGCAAACTTTGATATCAAATACGATACCCGTGACGGCAAATTCAAGTTCTTTGAAATCAATGTCCGTCTGGGCAGAAGTAATTTCTATGTTACGGCAAGCGGATTCAACACTGTCAAGTGGATTGTTGATGACCTTATCTATGAAAAGGAACTCGAATACACCGTTGCCGACAAGGAGCATCTTTTCTCACTTGTTCCCAAATATGTTATCAAGCATTATGTTCATGACGAAGAACTCAAGAACAGAGCTCTCAGACTTATGAAAGAAGGCAGATGGACTTTCCCCATCAAATATGCTGCTGATAAAAACAAAAAGCGTATATTCTACACAAACGCTGTGTTCTACAATCAGATCAGAAAATACAAGATTTACGGATAGTGATTAATAAATGAGCGAAAACAAAGAGATAAAACTCGGGGTTCTGGGCGGAGTAGGACCGCTTGCAACAATTTATTTTGCAGAGCTTGTTATCAGATGCACCGAAGCCGCAACAGATCAGGAGCACGTTTCGATGATTATTCTGAACCACGCTGCAATCCATGACCGCACAAACTATATTCTCGACAGAAACGAACCCAATCCCCTGCCGCAGATGATAGGCGATGCAAAAACGCTTGAAAAAGCAGGTGCGGATTATATTGTTATACCCTGCAACACCGCTCATTTTTTCTATGACGAAATTCAGAATGCAGTTGACACTGAAATTATCAATATAATAAAAGAAACCGTTCTTCATATCAAAAACTCATTTCCCGACGCAAAAAAAGTCGGTATTCTTGCAACAAAAGGAACTCTTGTTTCAGGAGCATATCAGAATATGCTCGAGAAATACGGTCTTGATTTTGCCGTTCCCGACGAAGCTGACACAGAAAAACTCATGGAAATTATTTATGAGCAGGTCAAAGCAGGGAAAAGTGTTGATATTGAAGCATTCTGGAGAATTATCAACAATCTCAAAAAATCAGGTTGCGACTGCGTTGTTCTCGGTTGCACGGAGTTATCCGTTATTTACCGCGACTACAGCATAGCAGACGAAACCATTGTTGATTCATTGCTTACCCTTGCCAAAAAGAGCATTGAGCTCTGCGGCAAAAAGATAAAAACCAAAAATTAAAATCAAGGAGTGTAAATGCCATGAGATGTCCGTTTTCCAGCTGGGCAGGAATCAAGGTTATCGACTCAAGACCCACAGATGAGGGCGAGCGTATACGCCGCCGCAGAGAATGCATAAGCTGTCAGAAGCGTTTCACAACATACGAAATTATTGAGAGCGTGCCCGTTATCGTTGTTAAGAAAGATAAATCAAGAGAAGTTTTCGACAGAAACAAGCTCTTCAACGGCTTACTCAGAGCTTGCGAAAAGAGACCTGTTCCTCTTGAAAAAATCGATTCAGCAGTCAACGAAATCGAAGCAACTCTTCAGAATTCGCTCGACAGAGAAGTTACTTCCGTTCACATCGGTGAGCTTGCAATGGATAAGCTCAAAGACCTTGACGAAGTTGCATATGTAAGATTCGCATCTGTTTACAGACAGTTCAAGGATATCAACACATTCATGGACGAGCTTGCAAAGCTCCTCAGCGAAAAATAATGAAACTTCAATTAATCAGATGTTTTTCAATCATTGTGGCATTGCTCACGGTGCTTTGTTCATGCTCAAAAAACGAAGAGCCTAAAGTCTGCACACCCGATATGCTCAACATCACCAACACAGAAAGCACTTTCATCGGTTGCCGTGAAAGATTTCTTGATGTTCTTGATGCAATGAAATCAAAGGTCACAATTCTTGAAAACGGTCATAACAAAACAATAGAAGTTGCAAATCCTTCGGAATATTTTCTTGAAACAAATTATATTCTGACTGCATTTGAACCTTTCACTCTCGGTTCATTTGATTTGCCGATTATCGGCGGATTCACTGCCGATATGGACAATGAGCAGGCGCAGAAATACTATGACAATCCTACCCTTCACCGTGATATAAGTTTTGAATCCGACGGCGAATCAGAATTTGTTCTCAGATTCACAACCGAAGAAAGCACGGAAGAATATTCTGCGGAATATAACAAAAAAGCTGACAGTTTACGTTATATTTATACAATTGAAAATAACGGAATTGACGAAGTTGTTGAATTCATCGAGTTCGTCAAAACAGACGATTATTCTTATGCCGTGCAGAGCAACACAACGAGATGCTGCATCGTTTTTGACAAAGACGGCAACATAGTTGAATTCTGCTGCGGTGAGCTTCGCAACGGAGAATTCACCCTTGAGGACAGCATCTTCACGGAATCGGCAACACCCATAAACAAAAACTGGGTTTTATCAAGCGGCAAGGCGCAGTTTTCAAATATCCACACTTTTGAAAACGGCATTCTCACCCATGAGGATTGCAGCAGCGGACCGTGGAAATCCATAAAAATCAACGAAACGGATTATCAATCCGCTTTTTATTCGGCACAATAAATCAGACCGCATCAAACTTCGGTTAGGTGCGGTTTTTATTAGGTGATATTATGTCATTAAGTCTTAAGGCTTCATATATATGCGATTATCTCGGGAATCTCGGCATTGAATTTTCGGTTATATCTCATGATGCGGCGGAAACATTGGAAAAATGCGCCGAAATCGAAAAATCAATCGGCGGAAAGATATGCAAAAATCTTTTTCTGCAAACAACAACGGGCAGCGCACACTATCTTCTGATGATGGGCAGCGAAAAGAAATTTGTTACCAAAGAAGTTTCAAAATCTCTCGGTTCATCAAGACTTTCATTTGCAAGCGGAGAAAAGATGGAAGAAATGCTCGGCACTTCCCCCGGTTCTCTCAGCATAACAAGCCTTGTTTTTGACAAGGAGAAGAAAGTTCAGCTTGCAATTGACAGAGATGTTATTTCGGATGAATATATCTGCTGCCATCCTTGCGACTGCACCGCAACTCTGAAAATAAAAACAGCCGATATTACGGATATTCTTATTCCGTCGTTGGGAATAACACCGAATATAATTGATATAAAATAAATGAAGGTGCATTTTGAGATGCACCTTCTTCTTTTATTTATAATTTCTTGCGATTTTAAGAGTTGTTGTTTTGGGGAATTCTTCGTCACGGATTTTGATTTTGTTGATATTCTTGAAAAGGGGCATATTGCGGTTGAACTCATCAACATCGCCCTTGAGCCTGCTCTTTGCATCGGGATATTCTTCTTCATCAAGGAAGAATTCAGCAACAATCTTGTTATCTTCATCATAAACAAGAACTTCTTTTACATAGTCTATTCTTGAGAGCTTGTCTTCAAGCTCTTCGGGAGAAACATTCTTGCCGTTTGAAAGACAGATAAGGTTTTTCTTTCTGCCAACCATGAAAAGGAAGCCGTCTTTATCAATTCTGCCGTGGTCGCCCGTCTTGAACCATTCGCCGTCAAAAGCTTCTGCGGTTGCTTCGGGGTCGTTATAATAGCCTACCATGACATTTGTGCCCTTGACATAAATTTCGCCAACGCCGTCTTCGTCGGGAT
>JAZRJH010000141.1:0-13054 GCA_045645685.1 Acutalibacteraceae bacterium | reverse complement strand
CATCTCAAAGAACGTCTGTAAGAAGAGGAACAACCATTTCGTGGAGAAGTGCTCTGATAACGTTATTAACAAGCTGATAGAAGCTCATTGTGTGAGTTTCGGGAACACCGTCAAGGTCATGGTCAGCCTGGATTTCAACTGCAGTGAGAGTTGCACCGCCGGGCTGCTTTGCAAGAGCTTCACCCATAAGAGCCTCATGGTTAGCGCCAAGGATTGAGTTTGCACCTTCAGCTGCTGTCATGCCTGTACCTTCGATAAGAGCCCAGTTAACAAGCTTCTGAACACCTGCATCGAATGTTGCCTGGTCAACAGCTGTGTTCGAATCATCGATAAGCTTGCCATAAACCAATGTCATAAGAGCCTGGTCCATGTTTGCCATGGTATCGCCGCCTGTGTAACCTGTAAGGTCTGTGAGAAGGTCATTGAATGTACTTTTAAGAAGTGAACCTACATTGAATGTACCTGAAACGATACCTGAAAGAAGGTTACTCTGGTTACCGAGCCAGTTAACAAGCATTTCAAGAACCTTGGAGTCAGCAACCTTGTGTCTCTGCATGTTAACGTCGAAACCGTTTGAGTTAAGACCCTTTGATGAGTCGAGAAGGTCACCGAGAACCGCGCCTGCTACTGTACCCCAACCACCGTCGAGAAGGTCGAAAACACCGGCAAGAGTTCTGATAATACCGTCAACGCTGCGAAGGTCGAGAAGACCTTTGGGGTTACCTGCATCTTCGAGTCTGTCATCGAGGTTGAGCCATGCGTTACCTGTGAAGAGGTTGAGACCGATATCAACCATATCGTTGAGATCGTCACAAGTAATAGTGAGGTTTTCTTCTGCAAGTAATTCATCGAGCATGTCGAGCAGCCAACCGCAGCCCTTTTCATAGTCGAGGTAATACTTAGCACGGGATGTGTACGGTTCAAAGTAGTTATTTACGTCAGTGTATGCATAAACGTTAATGCTTACGCCTGAAAGCAACATAACCATAGCCATAAGAACCGCCAAGAGTCTTTTTGCTTTTTTCATATTTGCACCTCCATTTTTGATAGGCGTTTTCACGCCCCGAAGTCCATGCAAGAGACTTCGTGTATGGACATATTATACCTATGCCCTTATTTACAATAGTTACTTTATAAAGGAGTTGTTGCATATCTCATGCAGAAATTTAAATATTTTTTAAACATTTTGTGAACAAATTATGAACAAGACAGCTTTTTGTTCACAATAAACAAATGATTTTGGGATATTTTAGTCACATTTCACAAGCGTTTTCCGAACATTTGTGTGTATCAAAAAATAAAAACAGCAGGAGAAATCCCCTGCTGCGATGGTTAAAAATCAATTATCAACGGTTTTTATCAGCTCAAAAAGGTCATTTACGAGCGGTTTTTCTGACTTCTTAAGACGCTCGGGCTGTTCATGTCCCGAAGTCAAAAGTATACAATACGCGCCCAGAATGTCCGCCATTTCGGCGTCATGTTCAAGGTCGCCGATAACAAGAACTTCGCCGTTTTGCGCATTATTCTTCTCAAGATATGCCTTTGCACGCTCGATTTTTGAGCCTGCAAAAAAGTCTCCCGAGCCTAAAATCTCATCAAAATAGCCTGAAATTCCGTATTTTTCAACGTTTGTGCAGACCTGTTCATTATTCGAAGAGGAAACAATAACCTGATTTGCACCGTTATTTTTGAAATATTCAAGAGCTTCAACAGCACCCGATGTGAGACCGACATCCTTAAGATGGCGGAGATAGCCTTCATTATATTGTTTTATAATAACAGAATAATCTTCCTTCTCCATATCAAAGACTTTTTCATAGAATCTTATAATGGGCACACCGATGCATTCTTTATAATATACAATATTAATTGGCTCTTTCTCTCTCATTGCAAGCATATCGTTGACAGTTGCAAGCGAAGCACCGATATCATTAAGCAGAGTTCCGTTCCAGTCCCATATGATATATTTGTATCTCAAGACTTTATCTCCTTTTCAGCGGGATAATATAATGTAAATAATATTATTTTAAAAGCAATTTCTGAAGTTCAAGAATTTCAAGGATTTCTTCGCTGACTCTGAGCATATACTCAAGGACTTTTTTATCTTGAGCAAGATATCTTGCAGTTTTTCTGACTTCTTTGATAAAAGACGGGTCAAGAGCTTCTTTTTTCATTGCAAGGGGGCACATATTAGCTCTGGGATCATAGATAACTTCAAAATTCAGTTTTCCGTCGGTTTCATAAACAAGAGGAAAGAGCGGAAAGATTCTGCAAGCAAGCGGTCTTTCGGCTCTGTTGCACTCACCTGAGCAGATTACCATGGGATAACCGTAGTTTCCTTCGGTTTCACAAATATCAAATCCGGCCTTTCCGACGAAGAGTTCTTCTTCACCGGGGTAAAGCCACATACCTTTACAGTCACCCCTGCAACAAAGACCGTCACAAAGTCTGCCGCAGTTATAAAATCCGAGGGGTGTTTTGTGGTAAAGACGCTCATATGCGTCGAGAATTATATTCTTCATATCGTAAGTATCCTTTCAGCGAATGCCTGAAGCGAAAAGTCACATAAAGTTCTGGGATGAGCAAGATATTTCTTAAGAATTTCAGCAGATTTTTCTTTGTTTTCTTCTGAATTATCCATTAAGATTGCGAGCGATGATTTCATCAGTTCAAGAGCGATTGTCTGTTTTTCAAGCCATGTTTCAAGCTCTGAAACCATAGGATTATCAAGGGTTCTGAGAGTTGTGCAACATTTTTCGAGAGCAGAGATATATGCAGTTACGGTTGCGATTGCACCTGCAATATCATCCGAGAAAAACTGCTGCTGAGCAAGATTCAGAGTTTCGTTGAGCATGGGTGAATTTTCAACCTTAAGACATGATGTCAGAAGGTTATCAAGAAGAGGCATGAACAGTTCTTTTTCATCGCCGAGAATGATTTCGCAGGCTTTTTGCCATGATTCATACCCATCGTATGAAACGGGATTCCAGAGATAGTCGCAGACCGTGAGTAAAGGTATTCTGCTTGACAGAGTGTACTCCATAGTATTGGAAACAATACCCCTTGAATAGCGGTATAAATCAGCTTCTCTGCCGTTCAGATAGCCGATGTGCATCTCGTTATACATCTCTGCATCGTTGACGGGGAAATTATCCCAATAAAGCGGCTGTCTGTTTGTTGAATTTTCAAAAATAACAGCTTCACGAACGGTAATTTCCTGCGAGCAGATATTTTTTCCCGTCCAGAAAATGTCAATATCACCCGAAATTCCCTTACCAAGTTTGGAAATATAATATTCATCTCCCCTGCCGTGATACTGCAAGGGGCAAACGGTAAGGGTGCATTCTGAATCTTTTTCCTTAAGAAAATTTCTGAATTTATCGGAAAGCATGATGTGGGCGTTGATTGCTTCGCCATCGAATGCGGCTTTATCTTCATCAAACCAAAGGTCTTCGGGAATATCATCAACAAGAAGACCGAAGTTTCTTATTCCCACATTGTAAAGCTGTTCAGCTTTACGGCAGAGCTTTTCAAAATCTTCATCAGATGAATATTTCATGCTGAGACCCGGTGCGATGCAATAATGAAAATCCACAAATTTTTCTCTGCAGAGTGCCGCTAAATCTGAAAGCGCCGAAAGTTCCTCTTCAGGATAAAGCTCTGACCACTTGTCTCGGTGATAAGGATCATCTTTCGGGGCATAATAATATGTGTTCATACCGTAAAATGACATGAGTTCAAGCATCATTCTTCGGTTTTTATTGCTCCAGGGTTTGCCGTAGAATCCTTCTATATAGCCACGAACAGCGAACAAAGGATAGTCAACAACCGTGCCGAGAAAGAACTTTTTATCCTTTATCATCTGCACAATTCTGTTGACCGCTCTGAAAAGACCTTTTCTGCATGATACAGTAACGGACAAAGCAATGCCGTCATCGGTTTTTTCGGACTCAAATATATATTTTTCACCCGTGAGTCTTCTTGCTTCATCAATATACTCAAGTCTGCGTGAATTTTCTTTTGTGATGCTTATGTAAAGTTTTTCGCCTTTACAAGAATCGCAAATATGTGCGCCGAGAACACCGTTGACATAGTCACTGTCAAAGCCGTCAATGATTATTTCAGACGGTGAAAAGTCTGTCCATGCCGAGATTTCGGGCTTTTGAAAAGCGGGATAAATCATAATGACTTAATCTCCTTCTTATATTTCTCGATATAAGCGTTGTTTATTTCGTCGCCGCCGTCAACATTACTGCTTGAGAAAACATCGGGGGTGTATCCTTTTTCAACCATAATTTCAACTGCTCTTGCTTCAATTGCATTGAGAATTGCCGCACCTGCCGCTGTTGAAGTGGGAGCAACGTTTCTGTTGATTTCTTTCACTTCGATTGAAGCGTCTCCGTAGCAACCGCAGTTATCGATAACGATATCAGCAGCTTCAAAGAGTCTTTTGCCGCTTGAATGACGGGATGCGCCCTTCATTGTGTGTTCCATATTTGTTATAACAACGGTCTTTACACCCTTTTTGCCTGCAATCAATGCAAGGTCAATCGCAACACCGTTTCTGCCTGAATTAGAAAAAAGGAAAAGGATATCCTTATCTGTGATTGAATGGTGGGCAAAAAGAATTTCGCCGTAGCCTTCAAGTCTTTCAAGCTCTGTGCTTTTTGCGGCGCTTTCGTGGAGCATAAGTGATGATTCAAGAATGGGGTTGACATTCACAAGACCGCCTGCACGGTAAAAAATCTCCTCTGCAAGCATATGTGAATGACCTGTTCCGAATGCATGGATTCTTCCGCCGTTCATAAGAGTTTCGGCAACTGCGTTTGATGCTTCTTCTATGTTGTTACCTTGTTCGGTAATTACACGTCCCAGTATTTTCTGCAAGTTTTCAAAATATTTAACTGCGTTTGACATATTTCCCCTCCGACATTTTTATTTTATTCTAAACTTTATTCAATCAAATATCAAGTTTTTTTGAAAATAACTTTATTTTCTATACCTTATATGATATAATTTTCAAAATAGGAAGGTGTAACCATGAAAAGACAAAGCGGAATTCTTATGCATATTTCATCGCTTTACGGCGATTATTCAATCGGCAACTTCGGCAAAAACGCCAAGGAGTTTGTTGATTTCCTTGTTGATAACGGGTTTTCGGTGTGGCAAGTGCTCCCGTTTACCGTTACAGATGAATATAACTCCCCTTACAAATCATTTTCGGCATTCGGCGGTAACCCTTATTTCATAGACCCCGAAAAACTTTTTGATGACGGTCTGATTTCTGCCGATGACCTTAAAAACTGCAAGCAGGAAACTCCCTATTCATGCGAATTCGAAAGGCTCGGAAAAGAGCGTATGAACCTGCTCAGAAAAGCATATAAAAACTCAAAGAATCATGACGAAGTAAGCAAATTCATAAACTCACATCCGAGAATCGAAGCTTTCTGCCGTTTCATGACACTCAGAGAGCAGAATTCCAAAAAGCCCTGGCAGGAATGGGCATCGGAAGAAATCACGGATTATGAACTTCTCGGCACATGGCAGTTTATTCAATATGAATTTTTCACTCAATGGGCGGAAATAAAAAAATATGCAAACTCAAAAGGAGTAAGCATTATCGGCGATATTCCCATTTATGTTTCGGATGACAGCTGTGATGTCTGGGAAAACAAGCATCTTTTTGATGTTGACGAAAAGGGATATCCTTCAATGGTTGCAGGCGTGCCCCCTGATTATTTCGCAAAGGACGGTCAGCTCTGGGGCAATCCCCTTTATAATTGGGACGAGATGAAAAAAGACGGTTTCGGATGGTGGAAAGAGAGAATCGACCATTCGCTTGAGATGTTTGACGGCGTCAGAATCGACCATTTCAGAGCAATCGAAGCATATTGGGCAGTTGATGCAACGGAAGAAACCGCAAGAAACGGCAAATGGATAAAAGGACCCGGCATAGATTTTATCAACGCAATTAAAGAAGGTCACGATGATAAGCTCATAATCGCCGAAGATCTCGGTGATATAACAGACGAAGTGCGTGCATTGGTTGAGAAAAGCGGTTTCCCCGGCATGAGAGTTTTCCAGTTCGGATTCCTTGATGACGGCAACAGCATTCATATGCCGCATAACTATATCAGGAATTCGGTTGCATATTCGGGCACACACGATAACAACACTATATTCGGATTCCTTTGGGAAAGTGACGAAGCCACACGCCGCAGAGCACTTGATTACTGCGGATTTTCGGGCGGTGACTGGGGCAATGCCAGCCCCCTTTTCCTGAGAGCGATTTTCGCAAGCGTCAGCGACCTTGCGATTATTCCCGTTCAGGATTTCCTGATGTACGGTTCAGACACAAGAATAAACACTCCCGGCGTTGCAAAAGGCAACTGGAGTTACAGAGTTACAAAAGAACAGCTCATGAATGCAAACAGAGATTTCTTCAGATCTCTTAACAGAATCTATAAAAGGTAAGGTACGGAATTGAAAAAGTTTTTTGATATAAGTGAAAAAATCAAGACCGCAAGCGATGCGGCACTTGAAAAAGCAAAGAAAAAGTTCGGCGAAATTGAAGAGATTACCGAATACAATCAACAGAAAGTTCTCGCATCATTCATCGAAAACAGAGTCAGCGAAACAGATTTTGCAGGCTCAACGGGTTACGGTTACGGAGATGCAGGCAGAGATAAGCTCGACAGAATCTACGCTGATGTTTTCGGCGCGGAAGATGCGATTGTCCGCCATTCATTCACCTGCGGCACTCACACTCTTGCAGTTGCTCTCTTCGGCGTTCTTCGCCCCGGTGATACAATGCTCTGCGTTACGGGAACACCTTATGACACAATTCACAGCGTTATCGGTCTGAGCGGAAGCGGAATGGGTTCGCTCAAGGATTTCGGCGTTGATTATGCTCAGGTTGACCTTGATAAAAATGGCAGACCCGACCTTGAAGCAATTGAAAAAGCTCTTGAAATGAATCCTAAAATGGTTTATATCCAGCGTTCAAGAGGTTACAGTCTCCGACCGAGCATTTCCGTTGATGAAATCGGCAGAATCTGTGATCTTGTTCATTCAAAAAGCGATGCAGTTGTTATGGTTGACAACTGCTACGGCGAATTTGTTGAGAAAAAAGAGCCTACCGAAGTCGGTGCAGACCTTATGGCAGGTTCGCTTATAAAAAATGCAGGCGGCTCAATTGCAAGAACGGGCGGCTACATTGCAGGCAGAACAGACCTTGTTGAGCTTTGCGCTTACAGAGCAACAACTCCCGGTCTGGGCAAAGAGGTCGGATGCACTCTCGGGGAAAACAGAAATATGTTCATGGGTGTTTTCCATGCTCCTCACGTTGTTGGTGAATCATTGAAGGCGGCTGTGTTTGCAGCGGCTCTCTTTGAGAATTTCGGATTTGAAGTTACCCCTTCAAGTGACGAAAGCAGACACGATATCATTCAGGCTCTCTGCCTTGAAAATTCGGACAGACTTGTTGAATATTGCAGGGGAATCCAGAGCGGCGCGCCCGTTGATTCTTATGTTTCACCCGAGCCGTGGGATATGCCTGGATATGACAGCAAGGTTATAATGGCGGCAGGCGCATTCATTCTTGGCTCATCAATCGAGCTTTCAGCCGACGCTCCTCTCCGTGAACCTTTTGCGGTCTGGATGCAGGGCGGAATCAACTTCCATTCGGCAAAAACAGCAATCATGCTCGCAGCCGAAAGGCTTTATCAGAGGGGGCTTCTCAAATGAGATATGACGGCATAACCCGTGATTCTCTTTTTCTTTTGGCAGATAACCGTTTCAGGGATTCAAAAGCATATTATGAAGAACATAAAGAAGCTATAAAAAGCGGCGTCACGGTTCCAATGCGCCAGATTGCGGGAGTCATCGGCGAAGAACTTCTTTCGGTTGATCCGCTTATGAACACAATCCCCACCAGAATGGTTTCACGAGTCAGAAGAGATACCAGATACACCAAAGACAAATCTCTTTACCGAGAGAATATGTGGATAATGTTCATGCGACCCAAACGCGAATGGGTCGGTTATCCCTGTATGTGGTTTGAAGTGACTCCCCGTGACTATTCAATGGGCATAGGATTTTACGGCGACGAAGCAGGTCTTCTTGAGACTTACAGAAAAGCTCTTCGTGAAAGACCCGAAGAATTCAGGGATGCTGCTGAAAAATGCAAGATGAGCGGTTCTCACTTTTTTAACAGAAAATACAAAAGAGCCTTCCCCGATTGCCCCGAAGGTCTTGAAGAATATTACAATGCCAAAGACGTTGGTTTTATCTCTTTCTCGGGTGATCTCGACGACCTGAAAGATGAAAAAATCATAGAAATAATCAGGGGTATATTTCAATTATATACACCGATGTACAAATTCCTGCTCAGCGTATCAGATGAATATTATTCCAAGGGGGAATAACCGTGGATTATTTAAAATTCAAAAGCGGAAGTGATATCAGGGGCTATGCGCTCGGCGATGAGAGCAATCCCCTTTTCATGAGCGACGAAATGGTTATGAAGTCAACAGCTTCGTTTCTTTCTTGGCTGAAAAACAAAACAAAGAAAGAAAATCCTTGCGTTTCGGTCGGACATGACAGCCGTCTATCTGCCGAAAGAATCAAAAATGCCGTTATATCCGCTCTCAGGTCAAACGGTGCAAAAGTTATTGACTGCTCACTTGCATCAACTCCCGCAATGTTCATGACAACGGTTGAAATGGGTTGCGACGGAGCTGTGCAGATAACTGCAAGCCATCATCCCAAAGACAGAAACGGGCTTAAATTTTTCACCCGTGACGGCGGTCTTGACGGCAAGGATATTGCAGATATTCTTTCATATGCAGTAAAGATTGAAAATCCGCTCGGTAGCATGAACGGAGAATATATTTCGTGTGATTTCATGAAACGCTATGCGGAAATTCTTCGGAACATGATTATCCGCGGCGTCGGCAATGATAAGCCGCTCAAAGGAATGAAAATCGTTGTTGATGCAGGAAACGGCGTCGGCGGATTTTATGCTCAAGACGTGCTTGCTCCGCTCGGTGCGGACATAAGCGGAAGCATTTTTCTTGAGCCTGACGGCAACTTCCCGAATCACGCTCCGAACCCCGAAAATGCAGAAGCTATGGAAAGCATTTCAAATTCCGTTAAAAATTCCGATGCAGATTTCGGCGTTATTTTTGACACAGACGTTGACAGAGCAGGCTGTGTGGGCAAAGGCGGTTTTGAAATAAACAGAAACAGACTTGTTGCTCTTGCATCGAAGGTTGCTCTTGATTCATGCAAAGGCGGAACAATTGTTACCGACAGCGTAACTTCCGACGGACTTGCAGAGTTTATTGCAGAAAACGGCGGCGTTCATCTTCGCTTTAAAAGAGGATACCGCAATGTTATCAACAAACAGATAGAACTGGAAAAAAGCGAAGTGAAATGTCCGCTTGCAATGGAAACATCAGGTCACGCCGCATTTGCGGAAAACTATTATCTTGATGACGGAGCATATCTGATAACAAAGCTCATCATTGAAGCGGCATCGCTTGCAAAAGAAGGCAAATCTCTTGAAGATATGATTAAAAATCTTCGTGAGCCTGCAGAAGAAAAAGAGATGAGATTCAGGATTCTCTGCGATGATTTCAGACCTGAAGGCGAAAAAATCATCTCTCTTTTTGAGAATGCCGTTAAACTCAACAGCAGCTGGTCTGCGGCAAACGATAACCACGAAGGCATCAGAATAAACGCCGATAAAGGCAGCGGAAACGGATGGTTTCTTCTCCGATTGAGTGTTCATGACCCGATTATCGTTCTCAATGCAGAAAGCGATGAAAACGGCGGAATCATGAAGATGGCAAAAGATATTCACAGCATTATTTCAACTGCCGAAAACATTGATTTGCTTGATATTTCGGCGTTGATAAATTATATAAGATAAGGAGAAATAAAAATGATTGACAAAATTATAAGCGGATTCTTCGCAATAATCACAGCAATTCTTTCTCTGTTCTACACCCCGACACCCGTCACTCAGGTTAATCCCGCTGTTATCCCCGAAGCAGCAAAGACTCAGGCTGTTACAGTCATGAGCTACAACGTCTGGATTGGCGGCACAGGTGAAAAATCTCCCCAAAACAGAACAGACGAAATCGTTTCCAAAATCAGAAAATATGACCCCGACTCATTCGGTCTTCAGGAAGCAGATGAAGGCTGGATGGAACGGCTCCCCGCAGAGCTTTCTGATTATGCTTATGTCGGAATAGGCAGAAACTCAAACAAAGGCGGCGGTGAAGCAAGCCCCGTTTTCTATAAAAAAGACAAATATGAGCTTATAGATTCAGGAACATTCTGGCTTTCCAAAAACCCCGAAAAAGCATCAAGAAGCTGGGATGCAATGTTCAAGAGAGTTTGCACCTATGCAATTCTCAAGGACAAAACAACAGGCTTTACATATGCTCATTTCAACGCTCACTTTGACCATATGGGCGTTATCGCAAGAATGGAATCCGTTGCGGTTGTTACAAAAAAGGTTAAGGAAATCGCGCCGGATTTACCCGTTGTTTTTTCGGGTGACTTCAACGACGAAGAAGGCGGAGATGCATATAACAGAGTAATTGAAAGCGGATTCATGGACACCAGATACAAAGCTATCGAATCAGACAGCAAGATTACATTCCACGGCTATTCCGAACTTGTTGCAAAAGAAAAACCTATCGACTATATTTTTGTCAACAACTTCGTGTCAGATGTTAAATATTACAAGGTTGATGACGAAAAAATCAACGGAATCTACACATCCGATCATCATCCCGTTATTTCGGAAATGACACTTATCAACGGCTGAAAGGAGTGAAAAATCATGCTTTTTAAAATTTGTCAGATTTTCGTCAGCATTATCATGGCGTTTGTTTCGCTCTTTGCACCGACAGAATGGATTCCCGAACTTCCCGGAGATCCTGTCGGCAACGTAAACCCCAATCCGATTGCAGAAGCAGTTTCCGAGCACAATCTTAAGGTTATGTCGTTCAACATTAAAATCAGCGGAGAAGGTCTTTATTCAAACGATAACAGACTTCCCCGAACAATCAAAATGATAGAAAAGCACGCCGCCGATTCGGTGGGTGTTCAGGAAGCGGACAAATGGTGGACAGATTCTCTTGAAGAAGCTCTTCCACAATATGCAAGAGTCGGCACTTACAGAGACGACGGCATTTCACTCGGCGAATCATGCTCAATTTTCTATCTCAAAGATAAATATGACCTTATTGATTCGGGCACATTCTGGCTTTCCGAAACCCCCGACACTCCCTCATGGGGTTGGGATACAGCCTGCCCGAGAATTGTTACATACGCTATTCTCAGAGAAAAGACATCAGGCTTTGTTTATGCGCATTTCAACACCCATTTCGACCATGTAGGAAGGGTAGCTCAATCCGAATCCGTGCCTCTTCTTGCCTCGAGAATCGCTGAAATCGCCCCTGACATCCCCGTTGTTGTGACAGGTGATTTCAATGTAAGCGAAGGTTCGGAAATATATAACAAACTTCTTTCATGCGGCCTTAAAGACACCAAATATATGGCAGAAAAATACGATGATTGCGCAACCTATCATGACTATAATCCCTTTGTTTTCAGCACAAAGCCCATTGACTATATTTTTGTGAACGCTTACTGCTCATCGGTAAAATCAAGCATTGTTGATTCAGGCATGATAGACCTTATTTATCCCTCGGATCATTTCCCCGTAATCGTTGAACTCACACTTTTTAACGGAGGTAACAAATAATGTACAGGGTCCTGACATTCAACCTGCTTTGCGCAGGCAAAAAACACAGAAAATGGTATAAAAGAGCCCCTCTTGTTTATAAAATTATCAGAGAAGCAAATCCTGACTCATTCGGCGTTCAGGAAGCTCATTGGTCATGGATGAAAAAGCTCATCAAAAATCTTCCCGAATATGCTTATGTCGGAATCGGCAGAGACGACGGAAAGAAGAAGGGCGAATTCTCGGCTGTTTTCTACAAAAAGGACAAATTCGTCGCAAGCGACAGCGGAAATTTCTGGATTTCCGAAACTCCCGACAGACCCTCAAAGGGTTGGGATTCAGCTTGTACAAGAATTGCTACATTTGTTAAGCTCACCGATAAAGAAACAGGCAAATCCTATGTTCATTTCAACACTCACCTTGACCATATCGGCATTCAGGCTCAGATCAACGGTGCAAAGATGATTCAGGAAAAAGCGGCTTCTTTCGGCGGAGTTCCCGTTGTCTGCACAGGCGACTTCAACGTTTATCAGGATTCCGACTGCTATAACACCATGGTATCCGCAAACATGAAGGATGCAAGAAAACTTGCTCCCGACACCGATGACTGCCTCACATATCACGGTTTCAGACCCGATGAAATCAAGGCAATCATCGACTTCATCTTTGTTGATGAAAACACCGTAAAGCCCGTAAAATTCAAGGTTATCGATAAGATGATCAACGGAGAATACTATTCAGACCACTATGCTGCATATGCAGACATCGAATTGGTGTGAGAAATTAAAACATAACCGAAAAAATGTAACATTTCCCCTTTTGTTTATTGACAATTTTTTTAGGCAATGCTAAAATTTTGTCTATAACATGAAAGGGGAAATTTTAATGAATTTGCAAAAAATCATTGATCAGAAGGACAGCGCCGCAAAATATATGGTAAAAGAAATTACTCATGTTATCAAAAAGTGCGGCAAAAGAGATCCCGGTTCGGAGGGTGAAAAAAAATCCTGCGAATACATGGCAAAAGTTCTTGAAAAGAAATGCGGCTGTGAAGACGTTAAAATAGAAAGCTTTGAAGTAGCTCCCCGCGCTTTTTACGGCTATCTTTATTTCACAGTAACATTTGCTATTCTCGGCGAGCTTCTTTTTCCGTTTGCACCCATAATCTCTATTCCGCTCATCATCGCCGGTTTTGCGATAGTTCTTCTCGAATTCGGCCTTTATAAAAAAGTTATTGATCCCATCTTCCCCAAGAAGACAAGCCACAATGTTACCGCTATCAAAAAATGCACA
>JAZRJH010000140.1:0-2569 GCA_045645685.1 Acutalibacteraceae bacterium | reverse complement strand
AAATTCCGAGCTTGTCCGAAATCTCCTCAACACCGATTCTTTGTATGTACCGCAAATCGTAAACTTGTTTTTCTTCATTGGTCAGAAGATTCAGAAGAATTTTTGCAATTTCTTCATAGTCAATCAGGTCAAGCCGTGATAAATATTCATCAGTGACTCCGATGTTTTCTGCATCTTCAAGAGGTATACTTCGCTTTGATTCAACGGCATCTTTTTGTTTTTGCCGTTTGACGAAATTATCGGCTGTCCGATAAAGAAATGCTCTCGGATTTTCAAATTCTTCTCCGTCGAGAAGTTTGTTATAGAAAACAATGAAGGTCTCTTGTACACAGTCGTCTGCAGCCTCCCGTGAATCGTCAAGGCGTGAAAGACAATAATTGAAAAGCTTGATGCGGTATTGGTCGTAGCATTCCTGCAGTAATGCGTCGGCACGCTTCTTTTCGCTCATTATCCTCACTCCTTTCATTGTTCTTCATTATGTAGTCAACCAAAATTTAAAATGTAACAAATATTTTTAAAAATTTTTTGATTTTATTATAAACCTTTATATTTGATATAGCAACAAGGCAATTTTACAACTGTAACAGATGATTTATTTGATTAAAATCCATCTGCATTCCCCTCTCGCCTTAAAATCCGCATTTTTCAGATAGCATAAAATATAACGAATTTCTGATAAACAATAAATTGTTAACTATTTTAAGGTAAAGGTTTTGATGAAATTATTAGGAACAACTCAACTGCCAAACCAACAACGCCGCAGCATCACTTAAAATAGAGGTGATTGACGCAAAACATTGTCAACTTTTTGTCAACAAATTATTTTAACGGTACACACGAAAATGAACAAACCACCTGATATTTTCGCTTTAATTGCGATTATCAGGTGGTTTTTGCATGAAATTCTACTGTTTTTGCGGTATAAAACGAAACTCTTCAACTCATAACCCGGAGGCCAGAGGTTCGAGTCCTCTCTCCGCAACCAATAAATACAAGCCATCCATCAGGGTGGCTTGTATTTTTTCTTTTTTATGACAGAAATTGAAAGACGAGCGGTACAGAGCAACGGGCTTGCCTATTCGCCAAATTCTTTTAATTTTATTTCTGTGTTTTTAACGACTCTGCTTTTTTCTCCCTGAAAGACTTTCCGTAATACTTGCGCAGAAGCCTTTGAGTCTGTCTTTCGCAAACGCCGATTAAATCAGAAAGCTCCGAAAGTGTCAGTGAACCGCTGTCGTTTATAAATGCGTGTTCAATAGTTATAAACCGACGGTCATTGAGATTATCTTTGTTATCGGCAAATGAAACAAAATCCGGCATATATAATCTTGTGATTTTGAGAAGCAAAAGCTGCAGCAATGAGCCGACTGCACTTGTGTAGCCTAAAAGCTTGTTATTATTTTCTTTTAGGATTTCTTCAAACAGCTTCTGCAATTCTTCATCCTTCGAAAAATAAAAATGAGTTGATAAAAAAGATGAAACAAGAGCATCTTTTGTTTTCTTTTCTGATGACTGAAGATAAATATATATCTCTGTCAAAGGATTTTCGGGATTGGTCGATTGCTGATGGTAAACATTGGGTCCTGTTACAAAAAAATCGCCTTTTGAAAGGGAATACACTTTGCTGTCGGTGGAAAGAGTGCCCTCCCCGTCAATTACACAATGAAGCTCATAGCTGTTTTTTGAATGGCTGTGACCTGCCATATCATTTTCGAAAACGCCTTTATCCAATTGAATCAATGTAAAATCAAAATCATTCCATTTGAACGTAATCATAATCATCACCAACGGCATTATACCGCAGATGCGACATATTGTAAATAATTATGTCGTGTTTTTTCTGTTTATATATGTTATTATATAGGCAAAGAAAATGGAAGGTGGGATGAAGAATTGAGTTTTATATTAAAAATCAAAACAGTTATAACAATTCTGATTTGTCTTATAACGGGCGGCAGCTTTTTCCCCGGAATATTTAATTATATTAAAGCAGGTGATGTTGAAATGATAAAAAATGACCACACAAAATGTTTTGCAACAGAATACACGGAGCTTGTAAGATATGCTAAAAACTTCGAGGACAGCATCAGCTGGTTTGACGGGATGGTAAGCGGCAACGGCGAAAACGGCGTTGTATGCTCAGGCTCGCCTTACAGCGACACTCATATTTATCAGAACATCCATTTTCTTATGCCTTCAAGAGACCCGAGATATACTCCCGATGAGGTAACGGGTGAGCTTCACGACGCAAGACAGGCTGTTATCAATTACGATGACACCTGGGATGTAAACGGCAGAAACAGAACCTTCTCCTATGCATTCCACGCTGCTCATGTTTTAAGACTTGATTCAACGAAACAACTCTACTCCGATTATATCCGCTGGACCGACTATGAAACGGCAGAAGTCGGTGTAAAATACACCGATATTCTCGGCAAGTGGGAAAGACTTACCTTCACATCGAGAGAAGACAATGTTACAATCACCAGAATTTCAGAATCAAGCATTGGTGCAAAAATCAACATGACACTTTCAATTGATGATTGCTATTCAATGAGAGGCTTCGGTC
>JAZRJH010000139.1:0-8404 GCA_045645685.1 Acutalibacteraceae bacterium | reverse complement strand
CAGTGTAATAAAGGTTTGAAGTATGCGCGAATTTATCAAGTTGCGCCTTTACTGCATTGACCCATTCTTCGTCGCAAGCGCCGAATGTGTTTACGGCGATACCGCTTCCGAGGTCGATATATTCTTTTTCATTTGTGTCGTAGAGCAATGCGCCGTTGCCCTCGCAAAGTTCAAGGGGGAAACGGGCGTAAGTGCCTGCGACATACTGCTTATCTTTTTCAAAAATTGACATTGGTTTCACCTTAACTCTGAACGAACATTGTGCCGAGACCTTCATCTGTGAGAATTTCGATGAGAAGTGAGTGGGGCACTCTGCCGTCGATGATAAATACTTTCTTAACGCCTCTGCGGATTGCTTCTCTGCAGCATTCAATCTTGGGAATCATGCCGCCCGAGATAATTCCGTCATTGATAAGTTCGGGAATTTCGCTCACATAAACCTTGGGGATAAGGGTTGAAGCATCATCTTTATCACGGAGAAGACCTGCGATATCGGTCATGGAAATGAAGCTCTCCGCACCGAGAATGCCTGCGATTTTTGCTGCCGCTGTGTCAGCGTTGATATTATAAACATTGCCGTCATTATCGCAACCTGTGGTTGAAATAACGGGAACATAGCCCATGTTGAGCAAATCAAGAATAGGTTCGGGATTGATATCGGTGATTTCGCCAACGAATCCGAGTCTTTCGTCCTTGACCTCTGCAGAGATAAGGTGATTATCCGCGCCGCAAAGACCGATTGCCTTGCAACCGAGTCTGCCGAGAAGAGCAACAAGGCTCTTGTTGACCTTGCCTGCAAGAACCATCTGAACGATGTCGGCAGTTTCCTTGTCTGTAACACGAAGACCGTCAACAAATTCGCTCTTTTTGGCTACCTTGCCGAGCATATCCGTGATTTCAGGGCCGCCGCCGTGAACAAGAACAACCTTGATGCCAATCTGTGAAAGAAGAGCGATGTCGCCCATAACTGCATCTTTGAGTTCTTCGTTAATCATGGCATTTCCGCCGTATTTGATAACAACAATCTTGTTTGAATATTTCTGTATGTAGGGAAGTGCCTCAACAAGCACCTGACCTCTTAATGCATTTGAAAGTTCCATTTCTATTACCTCTTATGTTCTGTAATCGCCGTTGATTTTTACATAATCATATGTAAGGTCGCATCCCCATGCGGTTGCCGAAGCATTGCCGTCATTGAGTTCGATAAGCACCTGAATTTCTTTTTCTGTGAGAACTTCTTTTGCGATTTCTTCCGAGAAATCAATGCCTGCGCCGTTTTTGCAAACTTCAACAATGCCTGCAACAGACTTGAATGCAACATCAACCTTGTTGACATCAACATCTGCGCCGCTGTAACCGATAGCGCAGAGAATTCTGCCCCAGTTTGCGTCAGCACCGAACATTGCCGCTTTGAAAAGTGATGAACAGATTACCGACTTTGAAACCGTAACAGCAGTCTTGTTATCAGCCGCACCCTTAACGATGCATTCAAGAAGCTTGGTTGCGCCTTCACCGTCGCCTGCAATCATGCGGCAAAGATGAGTTGTGACTGCATTCAGAGCCTTGCAGAATTCGTCAAAATCTTCGCCCTCTGCGGTGATTTCCTTGTTACCTGCCATGCCGTTTGCCATAACAGAAACCATATCGTTAGTTGAAGTGTCACCGTCAACGCTCACCATGTTAAATGAATCCTTGACATCTTCGCTGAGTGCCTTCTGAAG
Source organism: Acutalibacteraceae bacterium (assembly GCA_045645685.1). Classification (GTDB taxonomy): domain Bacteria; phylum Bacillota; class Clostridia; order Oscillospirales; family Acutalibacteraceae; genus CAG-177. The sequence goes on along the minus strand of JAZRJH010000139.1, from coordinate 6,683 downwards.
CATTTCGCTTGAAATTGCACAGTCAGTTGTTACAAAAACGAGCATTGTTGCCATGTTGGGATGAATCATACCCGAACCTTTTGCAATGCCGCCGATTTTGCATTCAACGCCGCCGATTTCGAATGAATATGAAACGATTTTTTCAACCGTATCTGTTGTCATGATAGCTGCTGCAGCATCGTCGCTTTCAGCCTTGAGTTCCTTAACAAGTGCGGGGATTCCTTCTGCAATGGGAGTTATGTCGAGTGTCTGACCGATAACGCCCGTTGAAGCAACAATAATGTCGTTAGCACAAATGCCGAGTTCTTTCGAGATAAGAGCGCACATTTCTTCTGCAATTTCAATGCCGTTTGCATTGCAGGTGTTTGCATTTCCGCTGTTACAGATAACTGCCTGAGCAAAGCCGTCGGCAACGTTGTTCTTTGTAACGGTTATGGGCGCACCCTTAACGAGATTTGTTGTGTAAACACAAGCGGCATTAGCCTTCTTCTCGCTGAAAATAAGAGCAAGGTCTTTTTTTGTTTTATTCTTTCTTATGCCGCAGTGAACACCGCTTGCGGTAAAGCCTTTTGCGGCGGTTATTCCGCCAGGAATTTTTTTCATTCTTATGTATCCTTTCAATTACAGAGAAAGTCCCGTTTTCGGGTCAATTCCCATGAGTATGTTCATGCACTCGATTGCCGCGCCCGAAGCGCCTTTGCCGAGATTGTCGTAGCGTGCAAGCAGAAGAATTCTTTCTTCGTTGCCCTGAACAAAAATCTGCATTCCGTCGTTGCCGCTCATTGATTCAGCACAGAACATGGCATCTTCGCCGAGGTTTTCGGTGTACTTGACAAAATCCGAGTTATATGTAGCCTTGTAAACATCTATTATATCACAGATACCCTTACCATTGCAAAGGTTTTTTGCAAAAACAGGCACAGAAACTGCCATTCCGCTGTAAAAATCCGCAACAATGGGGCTGAACATGGGCGCATTTTCGATTCCTGTTATCGCTTTCATCTCTTTGAGATGCTTATGCTCCTGAGTCAGACCGTACTGACGGGGAGAATTGAGATAGGATTCTCTTGTTCCACTTTCATATTGAGCAATCATTTTTTTGCCGCCGCCGCTGTAGCCTGTTACGGATGTGCAGGTCAGAAGCGCATCGGCAGGAAGAATTCCTGCGGCAACAAGGGGATAAACAAGAGCGATGAAACCGCTTGCATGGCAACCCGGAACAGCAACACGCTTTGAATTCTTGATTTTTTCAAGATGTGCGGGAGAAAGCTCGGGAAAACCGTATGCCCAGTCGGGAAGAGTGCGGTGGGCTGTGGAAGCATCGATAACCTTGACATCGGGATTTTCGATGAGAGAAACCGATTCCATTGCCGCCGCATCGGGAAGGCAGAGAAAGGCGATATCGCATGAATTGAGAGCTTCTTTTCTCGCCTGAGTGTCTTTTCTCTTATCTTCGCTGAGAACAATGAGTTCTATATCTTCACGGGACGAAATGCGCTGAAAAATGCGCAGACCCGTTGTTCCTTCTTTTCCGTCTATAAAAATCTTTGTCTTTTTCATTTTAATATACCTCAAGAATTAATATGTGCATAATTATACATAGATAATTGCATAAAGTCAAGCTGATTTTGTATATTACACATTGTTTGTGAATATTATGCAATAATTTGTTGCGGATGCATACAGTTTGTGCAAATTGATATATCAGATAATGATTTTCTTCTTTGCAACTATCTCGTTTTCGGCTTCTCCGCCGTCAAACCAGCTTCTGATGTTGCCGAGAGTGATTTCCGCTATTCTTTCAAGCGCTTCGTGAGTGAGAAATGCCTGATGAGATGTTATCAGCACATTCGGCATCATGATAAGGCGTGAAAGCAGGTCATCTTTGAGAATGCTTTCGGAAAAATCTTCATAGAAAAACTCGCTTTCTTCTTCATAAACATCAAGCCCTGCGCCGCCGATTTTTCCGTTTCTGATTCCGTCGATAAGAGATTCGGTGTCGATGAGTGCGCCTCTTGAAGTGTTGAGAATATACACATTGTCTTTCATGAGCCTGATTGAATAATCGTTTATCATATGATAGGTTTCGTTTGTCAGCGGACAATGAAGAGAAATGATATCCGCGCGCTGAAAAAGTTCTTCAAGCGGAACATATTCGATATAACCCTGAGAGGGGAATGGATCATAGGCGATAACATTCATGCCCATGCCTTTGCAGATATCGATAAAAGCCCTGCCGATTTTTCCCGTACCGATTGCGCCGAGAGTTTTTCCGTATAAATCAAAACCGACGAAACCGCTCAGGCTGAAATTGAAATCCCTTGTGCGGATATATGCCTTGTGGGTTTTTCTGACGAGAGTGAGAAGAAGCGCAAGCGTATGCTCTGCAACCGCATGGGGCGAATATTCGGGCACTCTTACGATTGTCATAACATCTTTTGCGGCGGCAAGGTCAACGTTGTTATAACCTGCACAGCGCATTGCAATGATTTCAACCCCGTTTTCTTTGAGTACATCAATTGTTTCTTTGCACACATCGTCGTTGACAAAAGCCACAACGGCTTTCACATTTTTAGCCATGACGGCGGTGCGTGGGCTGAGCTTTGATTCAAAATATTCAATTTCAATGCCGTAGTCATCCTTCAGCGCATCGAAATAAATCTTGTCATATGGTTTGGTGTCAAAAAATGCAACTCGCAACATAAAATCATCCTTTCGGGAGTATTTTGCCCCCGAAAGGATGAAATATTATTTAAGTTTGTGAATGAAAAGACCGCTTAAGAGTTTCGGCTCAAACCATGTTGACTTGGGCGGCATAATCTGACCTGCATCCGCAATATCCATCAGCTCCTTGAGAGTTGTGGGATACATCGAGAATGCAAGGCACATATCTTCCTTTGTTCTGCGCTCGAGTTCGCCAAGACCTCTGATTCCGCCGACAAAATCGATTCGCTTGTCTGTTCTCGGGTCATCAATGCCGAGAACGGGTGAAATAAGATTGCTCTGAAGAATTGAAACATCAAGAGCTTCAACGGGGTCTGCTGCATTGAATGTGCCGTCTTTTGCGGTGAGTTTATACCATTTTCCGCCAAGAAGCATTCCGAATGTGTGAGCAGATTCGGGTTTATAAGCATTTTCGCCGATGGGTTCAACGGTGAATTTATCGCTGATTTTTTCAATGAATTCTTCTTCTGTGTTGCCGCCCAGATCTTTCATAACACGGTTGTAGTCCATGATTTCAAGCTCATCGCAATCGAAAAGAACTGCAAGGAAGAAGTTGAATTCTTCGTTTCCGTCAAAGTCAGGATACTGTTCTCTGCGCTTGAGACCAACCTTGACTGCCGAAGCGGCTCTGTGATGACCGTCGGCAATATAAAGATAATCAACATCCGCAAAAAGCTTTGCGATTTTTTCGTTTGTTTCGGGGCAGTCGATAACCCATACTGTGTTTGCAATGCCGTCATCGGTCACAAAATCATAAACGGGAGCGTGATTTTCTTTCCAATCGGAAACGGTTTTTGCAATTTCCGTCTGCGGACGGTAGGTAAGAAAAATCGGGCCTGTGTTAGCATCGCAGTAGTCAACATGATTGATTCTGTCGGCTTCTTTGTCTGCTCTTGTGAGCTCATGTTTTTTGATAACCGAATTGATATAATCGTCAATTGAAACACAGCCGACAAGACCTGTCTGACTTCTGCCGTTCATAATCTGACGGTAAATATAGAATTTTGCTTCTTCATCCTGCTTGCAGATGCCGTCGGAAACAAGTTTATCAAGATTTTCTCTTGCTTTGAGATAAACGGTTTCGGAATAAAGGTCTGTGCCTGCGGGTAAATCTATCTCCGCTTTGTCAACGTGAAGAAAAGAATAAGGGTTCCCTTTGACCATTTCTGCGGCTTCGGCACTGTTCATAACGTCATAGGGGAGAGCCGCAACTTTGCTTGCATATTCGGGAATGGGTCTTATTGCTTTGAAAGGTCTGAAAATTGCCATATACATCACCTTTGTAGACTGATTTATTTAATGTAATTATATTACATCACTGTGAATAGTTTGTCAATTTATTGTTTGAATATTGATTTTTGAAAATGCTGATAGTATAATATAAAATGAAATAAAAGGAGGTAATAATTATGTATTGTTCAAAATGCGGCAGACAGCTTCCTGACGGAACAGTAAACTGCCCTGATTGCGACCCCATCGTTGTAAACACTCAGCCTCAGACACAGACTCAGACTAAAGAGCCTTTCTTCAGACCCGCAGGCAAGGGTTCAAAGAGCTATGCCGCTCTTTTCACCGCTCTTCTTGTTTTCCCTGCAACAATCTGCACCGCAATTGACCTTGCATTTGACAGATATGATTATTGGTTCGGCTATGTAGTCGGTGCGCTCATCGTTACATGGGTAATCGCTGTTCTTCCCGTTCTCAAAATCACACCCCCGTTTGCAACAGCAATGATTTGCTTTGCATCAATAGTCGGCTACACAATTTTTATTGCCTATAAATCAGGGCATTTTGAGTGGCTTTCGGGATTCATTCTTCCTATGTTCATTCTCACGGCGGCATTCATAGCGGTTGACGTTTCGCTTATCGGCTCAAAGAGAATAAAGGGTCTTCGTATTTTCTCTCTTCTTTCTCTTGAATGCGCAGCTTATCTCGTTTGCCTTGAAGCAACTCTCGACAATGCATTCAACGGCGTTGTTGACCTCAAATGGTCACTCATTCTTGCTTGCGGATTCATTTCCGTTGTTGCAGTTCTTGAAGCATTCAGCTACATAGGCAGAATCAACAAAAAATAATCGGAGGAAATCCAAATGAAAATGTCATTCCGCTGGTACGGAGATTCAGACCCCGTTTCGCTTGAATATATCCGCCAGATTCCCAATATGAAAAGCATTGTAAGTGCGGTTTATGATGTTAAACCCGGCGAAGTATGGCCCGAAGAAACCCTTGAAAAAATGAAAAAACAGTGTGACGATAACGGACTTGTTTTTGATGTTGTTAAGTCAATTCCCGTTCACGAAGATATCAAACTCGGCAGGGGCGAGGTTGATAAACTCATTGATGTTTATTGCGAAAATATCCGCCGCTGTGCAAAATACGGCGTTAAGTGTGTAACTTATAACTTCATGCCCGTTTTTGACTGGACACGCACTCAGCTTGATAAAAAAGCTCCCGACGGTTCAACAAGCCTTGTTATGTATTGGGAGCAGATGAAAGGTCTTGACCCTCTCAAGGATGATATCCATCTTCCCGGTTGGGATTCAAGCTACACCCAGGACGAAGTCAGAGAGCTTATTTCCGCTTACGGCGAAATCGGCGCTGAAGGACTCTGGGCAAATCTTGAAAAGTTCCTTAAGAAAGTTATTCCCGTTGCAGAAGAATGCGGCGTGAGAATGGCTATCCATCCCGATGACCCCCCGTATCCCATTTTCGGACTTCCCAGAATCATTACAAACGAAGAAAATCTCGACAGAATGCTTGCTATTGTTGACAGTCCTGCCAACAGCCTTTGCCTTTGCACGGGCTCGCTTGGTTGCGCATCTTCAAACGATGTTGTTGCCATGGTGCGCAAATACAGCGCAATGGACAGAATCGCATTCATGCACATGAGAAATATTCTTATCATGGAAGACGGAAGTTTTGAAGAAAGCGGACATCTTTCCGATTGCGGAAGCCTTGATATGTATGACATCACAAAGGCTCTTGTTGAAACAGGCTTTGACGGTTATGTGAGACCCGACCACGGCAGAATGATCTGGGGCGAAACCGGTAAACCCGGCTACGGACTCTATGACCGTGCACTCGGTGCGGCTTATATCAACGGACTTTTCGAGGCTTGCGAAAAAGCAGTTAAATAAAGGAGAAAACCATGAATCCTATTTCAGAAAAAATAATGTCAATCGGCGTTGTGCCGGTTATTAAGTTAAACAATCCCGAGAGAGATGCGGTCAATCTCGCAAAGGCTCTCGTTGAAGGCGGTGTGCCCGTTGCGGAAGTAACATTCCGTGCCGCAGGTGCCGCAAAAGCTATAAAGCTCATGAGCGATAACGTGCCTGAAATGCTTGTCGGCGCAGGCACCGTGCTTGAAACCTCGCAGGTTGACGAAGCTATTGAAGCAGGTGCAAAGTTTATCGTAACACCCGGTCTTGACGAAGAAATCGTTAAGTACTGTCAGCAGAAAAACATCCCCATCTATGCGGGCTGCACAACTCCCACAGACTATCACACAGCATACAGACTCGGTCTTGATGTGCTTAAATTCTTCCCCGCAGAGCAGAGCGGCGGTCTTTCAAAAATCAAGGCTATGAGCGCTCCTTTCCCCATGTTCAAGGTTATGCCCACAGGCGGTATCTCGCTTAAGAATCTCGGCGAATATCTTTCATGCCCCGTTATTGCGGCTTGCGGCGGCTCATATATGGTAACCGCAGACCTTATCGACAATCAGAAATGGGACGAAATCATCGACCTTTGCAAGAAGTCGGTTGAAATTGTTAAGGAGGCAAGAGGATAATGGCAAAAGTAGTCACATTCGGCGAAATCATGCTTCGCCTTGCTCCCAACGGATATTACCGTTTCTTCCAGGATGACCAGATGCAGGCAACTTTCGGCGGCGGTGAAGCCAACGTTTCCGTTTCGCTTGCAAACTACGGCATGGATTCCGTTTATGTAACAAAACTTCC
>JAZRJH010000138.1:0-10273 GCA_045645685.1 Acutalibacteraceae bacterium | reverse complement strand
AGCCTTGATGTTGATGAAAATCTCTTCAAACTTCCCCTTATTTCATTTGATATGACACCGATTCTTTCGGCATTGTTCCTTTCATTATTGGCAGCATAATACAAACGGCAGAGAGTTGTGGGCGTCATTTTACAAGGAAGTTAAGGTTTTTATCGATTCTTTTCCGTTAATACATCATGAAAAATCCCGTAATACACAAAGTATTGCGGGATTTTTGTCATTTCCTCTGAACGAAAAATAACCTGATAAAAACTGCTTCACACCTTAAACAGAGATAGTTTGGATATAGAACAAGGAAAAAAGCGCAGGAATCCTTGACGGATTCCGAGCATTTTTAACGCAGTTATATGCCAAAATATCCTGTTTTAAGGCTCAAATTCCTTATGAAAGGTCGCCCTTTTATACGATTTTTCCGTTTTCGGAATAAACTCTGTTAATTCTCGGCATGAAGGTGCAGATGATTTCATAATTAAAACTGTCGCACATTTCACCGAGCTTTTCTGCTGTTATGATTTCGTCACCGCTTCTGCCCATAATAACGGCAAAATCGCCGACATTTACACCTTCGATACCGGTTATGTCAACCATAATCTGGTCCATACAGACTTTTCCGATAATAGGAGCTTTCATTCCGTTGATAAGAACATATCCTCTGTTTGAGAATGCTCTGTTGAAACCGTCGGCATATCCGATACAAACGGTTGCAACGGTTCTTTTTTCGGGGGCGGTATAAGTATGACCGTAACCGACAGAAACTCCTTTTTCGATATCCTTGATATGAATTATATGGCTGTAAACTTCCATTGCGGGTGTAAGATTAACCTTTGATTTATCAACTTCTTCGGAAGGATAAAGTCCGTAAAGAGCAATACCGAGTCTGACTATATCATATGTGAAATCAAAATCTATTGTGCCTGCGCTGTTATTCATATGCTTGAGCGGAATATGAATTCCTGCATTTTCAACCATATCAACAAAATTATCAAAGCGATTTTTCTGGCTCATTGCACAGGTTTTGTCAGCACAGTCAGCGCAAGCAAAATGGCTGAATATTCCTTCAATTTCAATCATGGGAAGCTCTGCAATTGTCTTTATAACTTCTACGCTTTCAGGCGTGTCTGCAAGACCGATTCGGCTCATACCTGTATCAACAGCGATATGGATAACAACCTTTTTGCCGAGTCTGACCGCTGTGTCCGAAAGTCTTTTGGCATCTGAAATGCTGTAAACCGTGGGTATAAATCCGTTTTCAATAAGCTCTTCGAACTGAAAGGGGCTTGTGTATGTGAGAATAAGAATAGGATTATTGATTCCGCTCTCACGAAGCTCAAGAGCCTCATCAATAACGGCAACTGCAAAATAATCTGCTTTATCCGCAAGAGCTTTTGCAACCTTAACCGAGCCGTGGCCATATGCATCAGCTTTTACAACGGCCATGGTTTTTGTGTTTTCAGGAAAGCATTTTTTAAGCTCGTTGAAGTTGTTTTTAATTGCGCCTATATCGACGCAAGCGAAGCTTCTTTTATATCCGATAGCTTCGTTAAACGTAATCATATCAATTCACCTGCAAAAGAGTTTTTATCTGAAATTATATCAAACTGTCTTTGAAAATCATCACGGCTGTCTGCGATATTTATCATTGTTTTTCGCATCAGATCAACGATAAGCCCCGTCAATTCAACGTCGAAACCGTCAATTGCAGGAATATGCTCCCCGCCCATATCAATAAGACCGTTTTCAGCCGCAATATTCATCATTTTATTCTGTATTGCAGAATCATGCATGAGAGCATGGTTATCTGTCATAAAAGCAAGCATACAAATCAGAGCGTAACAACCCCAATCAGAAACGGTTGCGGTAATTATATTATCCGCCTTGGTTCTTGCGGTAATACCGCCTTTGCCGCAACATTTGCAATCAGACGGAATCTGATTTTCTATACATTCAGAGATTGTTCCCATTCCGATTTCATTGCCCAAATCACCGATTGCTATATTCGGCACACCTGCTTTAACGAGTTTATCAAAAAGAATATCCGTTTCGGATTCGAGAGCAGAAACATCCGCTCCGCCTGCATTATGATAAACTCCGTTTTTATTTGCTGAAGGACATTCGATGCTTATAACCGCATCAGGATAACATGATGACAAAATGCTTTCTGCCATCTCATCCGCTTTTCCGGAATCTTTTGTAAAAACAATTGTTTCAGATTTTATACCGATTGCTTCCGAAAGTTTATCAACGGCACAAACAGCTTCTTGCGGACAGATAATAACAGTTTTTACGCCGAAAATTTTCTGAAGCACCGCCGAAAGCAAAACCGAACTGATTACGCCGTCGGTTTCCGCTTTATTATATGGTGCAAGAACAAAACCTGTCAGAATAAAAACCGTGCCGTCTTTTTTAAGAACATCACAAAGAAGCTGCGCTGAATTAAGACACAAGGGTTTGCCTGTGTGACTATATGCAGCCTTATAAAGCAACTTGCAAACGCCATAGCCTCTCGGATCAAGATTTGCAAGGTCATCAAGGTTTTTGCCGAGATTCAAAAGAGTGATTTCTTTACGGGTCATAAACTACCTTCTTTATATCAGATAACCGATACCGTTATAAATATTAAGAACAACAAGAAGAAACATTGCAACAACAAAGACTTTTCTTATTGTTTTATCATCGGACTTACGGTTAAAGCCCGAGCCGATAAATCCTCCGAGAATCGCAGCGGGAAGAATAAACAAAAGTGTTTTCCATTGATGGGAATAAGTCTCAAATCCTGAAGCAGAAAATAATGTTATCAACTTCGAAAGCTGAGAGAAGAAAATAATCGCAACGGAATAAACCGCTGATTCTTTGACACTCATCGAGAAAAAAAGCGTTAAAACAGCAACATTAATCGGTCCGCCGCCGATTCCGAGAAACGATGCGATAAATCCGAGCATCAAACCCACAAGGCAGATTGCAAAATTATTCTCAACATGAAACGACTTTCTTTGTTTGCTCACATAGAAACAGACAAATGCAAGCAGAGAAGCAAGAACAAAAGCCTGAACACATCGCACGGTATCGGATTCCGTTATTTTCTCAAGAACATCAATAAATGCGCTGCCGAAAAATCCGCCCGCAATTGAACCGAGTGCAATAAGAACAACAATATTCTTTTTGAAGCTGACCTTATTCTTTATCTGCTTGCAGGTAGAAACTATCGACATTGTAAAAACCGCAACGCACGAAAGAAAGTCAACCTGCATTCTCGGCTCTGCACCGATAAAGTCAAGAACGGGCTTGATTATTACTCCCCCGCCCAGACCTACATAAGCACCGAGAGTTGTTGCAATAAGAATAACCGCCGCATAAATTAACTGAAGCATATGTTAAAATCTCGAAACAACATCAGCAAAGGCATCAGCAATTGTTTTCTGAGCACCGATGCCCATTGAGTTTGTTTCATGATAATGATTAAGATCAAACTTATCTCTGTATCCGTTAAGATACGGCTGTGTGGGATGAAGAATGAAATCATTGGGAGGAACAACATAACCGGTCATATCGTTTGAAACACCAAAAACAATCATATCGGGGTCGCCTGCAATTTCCGCAAGGGGTGTGGGGTTGATTTCTCCGCCCTTACCTGTGGGTGAAGTTTCTGCAGTTTTATAACCGCCGTAAACAGTTGAAACAAAACTTTCACCGGGAAGAAGAAGAATGTTCTTGCCGCCGATTGACATGTATGTCATTTCAGTCATCATTGCGATGCCTGTGTCGCTTTCTTTGCAAGGATAAGCATTGAAGCTCATAACATGTCTCATTGCAAGAAGGGTGAGAACATAGTTGCCGACGGGAAGCATAAAGGGCTGCTGAATAAACTTCATTTCGGGTTTAAGCTCAACATCATTATCAATCTTAAGTGAAGCATCGGCAAGCATTTTTGCCTGAAGTTTAATGCAGTTAACATTATCGTCTTTATCAAGTTCGGCAACATCCATTGCACCGATTGCACCGATGCCGAAGAGAACTTCCGCTCCGTTTTCTGCAAGAATCTGTTCGCGCATGAAATAGGGATATTCACCGCTGAGCATACGGTTTGAACCGCCGAGTGAGTTGGGGTGACCGCCGAAGTTCATAATCCACACATCATTTGTGCCGTCTGCGGGAACAAAACGGAAACGAGTTAACATTTCATGTCTGTCAAGGAAACCTCTTCTTGTTTCAAGACCGTTTTCAACCTTGATTTCGCCGTAGAAAAGTTTGCCTTCTTTTCTGTTGGCATAAGCTTCTTCAGCAACCTTGAGAGCTTTGTTCATAAGCATTTCCATATACTCGGGATCCTTGCCGTCGGAAGGAATGCTTACAAGATTGGGTTTGCCCCAATAGCCGAGAGTATCAATGCCTGAATGGCTGTGGGTGCAGCTGAAGTTGATGCACTTGCAGCCTTTGATTTTATCGGAAGCCATAATCATGGAGCGGATTTTATTGACTTCTACTCTTGTCATGCCGACGATATCGCCGCCAAGCCAAAGAATACCTTCATCATTTCCGCAGTCAAGCCATACTGCGCTGACATAAACGGGAGAAAGAACGCCTTCCATTTTATGACCCGAACCGTGACCTGCAATCCAATATGTTTTTCCGCTGCTGAGATCGGGCATGATTTCTGCCTTTGCAAAACCTGCTCTGTAGCCTTCGCCGTTAATTGCAACGGGATTTACTTTTTCAATTTCGGGTGCAACAACATTCTTCTGAACTTTCTTGCCGAAGTTCTTTGTTATTGCGCAAATGCCTTTCATAGCAAGATCCATGATATCCATATCTTTTACCTCTTTCGTTTAAACATTTTTCTCAAATCTGTAAATACTCTGGGATTCAATATCAAAATTCGGGAGAATGACGGGCGGAATGCCTGCATTAACTGTGAGAGAAGAAATCATTGTTCTTACATAAGGGAAAAGTTCCTTATAAGATTCAACATGAATAACTTCTTTTTTTGACTCGGGGTTATAGGTGAAAATTCCGAGCACAACCGCTTTGATATGGAATTTATCTTTATTTGCCTTGTCATTCACTTCAACCGTAAATTCGCCGATACAAGTATTGTTGGTTGAATATTTGACATTATATGAATATTTATTTTCGAATTCTATCCGAGTCCCGTTTTCATGTTTATTCACAAACTCGATTTCGGATGCCTTGAACGCTTTGAAGGTTATATTTTTCAATCAAAGCACCTCCGCTTTTTCGATAACGATAGGTTCGATGGGTTTTGAAAGAGCGCCGTCACTGCCCATTGTTCTTTCAATTTCAAGGAATGAATCAACAACCTCCATGCCCTGAACAACAATGCCGAATGCGGCATACTGACCGTCAAGGAATGTTGCATCTGAATAGCAGATAAAGAACTGTGAAGAAGCAGAATTATATGACGTTGCACGAGCCATTGAAACGACACCTCTTGTATGAGAAAGAACATTCTGTTCAAATCCGTTAATGGCAAATTCACCCTTGATTTTCATGTTACTTCCGCCAAGACCCGTACCTTCGGGGCAACCGCCCTGAGCCATGAAATCTTCAACAACTCTGTGGAAGGTAAGACCGTCATAAAAGCCGTCAGAAACAAGCTCCACAAAATTTTCAACTGTTTTGGGTGCATATTCGGGATAAAGCTCCATAACAAAGCTGCCGCCGTTTTCCATTGTGAATTTCACACGGGGATGTTCACCGTTTGCAATATTCGTTTCGTCATTTTCAGAGTCGTTAAGCAAATCTTCATTATTTATAAGCAAATCTTCATTATTTATATTTCCTGCGGGAGCAGTTGTTTTTGAATCGGTTGATGATGTAAAATCGGTATTTGCACATGAGCACAAAACAAATGTCATTGCCATAATCAAAGCAATAATCTTAACAATCTTTTTCATAGGACACCTTCCAAAATATATATTTAATATATTATATAATTAAATATAAAAAATATCAACCCCCGATTTAAAAATCGGAGGTTGACAGAAATCAAAAATCAATAGTTTTCTTTTCTTACTTCAAAGTATGCCTGAGGATGTGCGCAAACGGGGCAAACTTCGGGGGCTTTCTTGCCCATTACGAGATGTCCGCAGTTACGGCATTCCCACATGGTTTCTTCAGCTTTTTCAAATACCTTCTGCATTTCAACATTGTTGAGAAGAGCACGGTATCTTTCTTCATGAGTCTTTTCGATAGCAGCAACCATGCGGAACTTTTCTGCAAGCTCTGTGAAGCCTTCTTCTTCAGCTTCCTTTGCAAATGTTGCATACATATCTGTCCACTCATAGTTTTCGCCTTCTGCTGCATGGAGAAGATTCTGAGCTGTGTTACCGAGTTCGCCGAGAGCCTTGAACCACATCTTTGCGTGTTCTTTTTCATTGTTTGCAGTTTCTGTGAAGATAGCTGAAATCTGTTCAAAGCCTTCCTTCTTTGCTACTGAAGCAAAGTATGTGTACTTATTTCTTGCCTGTGATTCACCTGCAAATGCAGCCATAAGATTCTGTTCTGTTTTTGTACCTTTGAGATTCATGTTATTCTCTCCTTTTTTATTTTCTTCAACCGCTTCAACCTTTTCAAAATCGGAAGCGGGGTGTTTACAAAGCGGACACACAAAATCAGCGGGAAGAACATCACTTTCATGGATATATCCGCAGATTTTGCATCTGTAATAAGTTTTTGACACTTTCTTCACCTCGGGTTTCGGTTTAATGAATTTATGATAATAATCATAGGTTACGCTTGTTGCATCCGAAAGAACTTCGCAATCGGTAACATCCGCAAGGAACAGAGTGTGAGTTCCGAGATCTGTTGCATTGACAACCTTTGCAGAAAAATAAGCATTGGTTACACCCGTAATATAATAAATACCGTTATTGCTTCTTTCAACAGCATTGAAAGAGGCAAATTTATCAACATCTTTTCCGCTTCTGAATCCGAACGCTTTGAAAATATCAAAAGTTGCGGAAGTTGAAAGAATGCTGACATTGAATTCTCCGCTCGAAAGAATCATGTCGTGAGTTTTGTTTGCTTTGTTGACCGCAACGGTAATTCTGTTAGGATTTGATGTAACCTGCGAAACGGTATTGATTATACATCCGTTATCAAAACCGTTTTCTTTTGCGGTAAGAACATAAAGTCCGTAGCCGATTTTGAACATTGCGTTAGTGTTCAAATTATCCCTCCTGACTTATAGTATTATTGGAATTTATTTCAATGTTAATTCATGTTTTTAAGCAAAACATTCTGTGACTTTAATATAATTTCCCGTTACGGAATATTTACCCTTTGCATTTTCGGGAAGAAGGAAATAATCGCCTTTTTTAAGTTCACGGTTATAATTTTCGCCGACAACCGAGCCTTCACCTTCGGTTACAACATAAACTGCCGCACCTTTGCCGAGAATAAATTTTCCGCCTTCAACAGTTACGGTTCTGACAGCAAAACTTGTTGTTATCGTTTCGTCAATAACAGCTTCATACTTCACACCATCAGCTTCGGAGATGACTTTAGGAGTAAGGGGTGCGGGATATTTTTTATCCATATCGAAGCATTCGAGAGCTTTTTCTCTGTCAAGACCAAGATACATTTCCTTATCGGAAAGTTTGTATTCACCGCACCAACGTTCAGGCTGGATTGTGAAATCGGTAGGCTCCTGAACTTCAAGAAGAAGGCATCCGCAACCGATTGCATGAACCATTTTCGCAGGAATATAGATTACATCCCCGGCTTTAACATCAATTGAACAAAGAAGTTTTTCCATTGCATCGGATTTGTTTTCGCTTTCATCAATGGCTTTGTTAAAATCATCCATTGTGACGCCGTCTTTGAATCCGAAGAAAATCTTTGCATCAGGTCTTGTTGCAAGGATAATCCAGCTTTCTTCCTTGCCGTATTTCGATGAGAAATACTTTTCGGAAAAAGCCTTATCGGGATGAGCCTGAACGGGAAGTCTGATTGCGCTGTCAAGAATCTTTGTGAGAATGCCGAGGTCTTCTCGTTTGCCGAGAATTTCGGTTTTGTATGTTTCGATTGCATCGTTAAGATACATATCTGTTCCCTTTATTTTGGAAACACCTTCATATTCGTCGGTGCTGCCTTCGTTGAGCGCTTTAACACTTGAAGCGACCCATTCTTCGGGATAAAAGCCGTCGGTTGAATCATCGCCGAAGAACTCCGAAAAGAGCTTTCCGCCCGTATAGACTCTGAAAACCCTGTTTTTTTCAAAGAAAATAGGTTCGTTATAAAACATGGTCAGATCTCCTTATATTTTATCATTTTGCAGGCTTGCGAAATATCTTTGTTCATTCCGCAAGCAACAGATGCCGCAAGAGCCGCACCGAAAGATGCTTCTTCTTCAAAAAGGGGAATTTTGATTTCGCAACCGAACATTGAAGAAACTACTCTTCGGAGAGAAGAATTCTTTCTGATTCCGTTGCCCGAGCAAACGAGCTTTTTGGCTTTTTTGCCGCCGTTCTTATACATCTGATAAAGTTCATCCGACATACCGTAAAGAACAGAAAGCGCAATATCGGATGCGGTGAAATTCTGCTCGGAAATATTGAATATTCCGCCTCTGACAGAAGGGTCATTTCTTGTGCCGCAAAAACGGCAATCAGCCGAAAGAGAAGTTTGCATTTTTTCGGAAAGAATCTTATCAAGTGCAGGATACATCGAACTTATCCCGTTATCCGAAACAAGGTTTGCAATTTCTCTGAACAGATTTTCAACCATTGCAAAAGCTCTTCCGCCGCAGAGTGCACAACCTGCCGCAAGATAACGCTTGCCGTCAAAAGGTCTGTTTTCAACACCTTCTGCGGTTACAAGCTCATCAGAAAGCCATGAAATCTGCGAGCCCGTGCCGATATTGATAAGAGCATCTGCCGAATCGGAAACAGATCCGATAAAGCTTGCCTGATTATCGCCCAGAGCAACACAAACGGGAATACCGTTATATTCACCTGCAGAAACAAAGTCCGCCGTTACTTCGGGAAGTCTGTGATTTTCGATTGTAAATTTATTATTGACCAAATCAAAACAGCCGAGAGAAGCTGCATTTGTAATATGAACAAGCGGCGTTTTTCTGCTGCAGAGTTTCATAACGGCATAGTCTGCAATTGTGCAAAGATATTTTGCATTTTGAGGAACAATACCGTTCTTTTCATTATAGAAATCGGTTGCAAGACCGTATCCTGCAAAACATCCGAGATGCTCTGCATATGATTTTCCGTTTTCATATTCTTTTGCGGCACGTTCATCCTGCCAGATATAAAGCGGACTGACTGCATCTGAATTTTCGTCTGTATAAACAATACCGTGCATCTGACCCGAAAAACCGATTGCTGAAATATCATCGGCATAAAATCCGTCAAGAATTTCATAAACCGTGTTCATTATTATTTCGGGACTCTGAATTTTTTCATAACTGTTTTCGGTTTTAATGAACGAGTTATTCGGGAGAGTTTTTGATGAAATAATTGTTTGTTTTTCAGTATCAAAAACTATTCCGCAGATGCTCGTTGTGCCGATATCAATACCAATAATTTTCATACAGACTCCTTATGCAATGGAAGTTGAATCAGGGTCAAGTCTTGTTATGATATCCTGCTGAATTGCAGGTGAAAGATCAAGGAAATTAACAAATGTGCCGTGGATTCTCATGATATAAACACCGCTCGGTGCATACTTCTTGGGATCTGCAAGAACCTTGCGGAGAATCTCTGCGGTTGTAACATTAACATAAAGATAGAAGGGTGAAACACCTTCGTTGATTTCATTGAAGAAAAGCGGATTGATAACTTTATCTCTGAATTCAATGCCCTTGCCTTCAAATGATTCGGATCTGAAATATTTCGGGTCTATACCGAGATGTGAAGCGTATCCGCCGTTCATCTTTTCAAAAGGCATCTTCATATTTGAAAGCATACGGAATCCGAGACCGTTTTCTGCGCTGCCGTAAAGCGGGTCAACACCGTAACCGAGCATATCTCTTGACTTTCTGCCGTCGGGAGTTGCTCCAACCCAGTAGCCGTAAAGAAGGTGTGTTGAGGGGCTGGAGAAGTCGGGGCGGAATGAGTTGCCGAGATAATTCTTTTCACTTGCAACAATGTCAGCTACCTTTGATGCAACTTCAGCGGCTTCATTGTCAACCTTTTCAATGTTGTTGCCGAATTTATCTGCGCCAAGAAGGAAATCTCTCAAATCCTCGTATCCCTCAAAGTTTTTCATAAGAGCGTCAATGAGCTTGTCTGCATCCTCGGGA
>JAZRJH010000137.1:0-8143 GCA_045645685.1 Acutalibacteraceae bacterium | reverse complement strand
GCTTTCTTAAAAGAATCGCACTTGAGATATCAGCAATTGCACCGCTTTTATATTTAAGCAATGCACACATATGACTGTCAACTGAATTATATGTATCAGCCTGAGCATTGATTGCGGTCACATCTTTTCCGAGATACCAGCTTGCAAAATTCAATCCGTAAACGCCAACATCGAGAAGCGAGCCTCCGCCGTGTTCAGGTTTGAAAACATGATGGTCCATCTCATCTTCATCCATCGTGTAGCAGAATTTGCCTTCAACTCCGAGAATGTCGCCGAGTATACCGCTTTCTGCGATTTCAATCATCTTTATTGTGCCGGGCACCAATCTTGCCCACATTGCTTCCATAAGAAGAACATTGTTTTCTTTTGCGCATCGGAACATTTCCTGCGCTTCACGGGAATTGATTGCCATCGGTTTTTCGCAAAGCACATGCTTACCGTTTTTCATCATAAGGCATGAACATCCGATATGACCTGAATGCGGAACTGCAATATACGCTGCATCGACAGCATCGGAGCAAGCCATTTTTTCATAACTGTCGAAGCGAAGGGGAATATCAAATTCATCGCCGAATTTTTCGGAGTTTTCTTTTGTTCTTGATGCAACGGCAACAAGTTCGGCGTTATGAACATTTTTTATTGCCTGAGCGAAGCGATGTGCGATTACGCCTGTGCCGACTATACCGAATCTGATTTTATTATTATTCATTTTACACCTCATTCTGTAATTTTCTGAACTGTAATCTTCAAAGATTTTTTCTGCTTTATTAATCTGATAAACTCCGTTGCAGGAAATATCCCTGAATCTGTAAGCCGAACCGAGATTTTTATCTGAATTAATTTTATCATAACGAAATCATTTGTGCAATGTCATTTTTTAAAGCCAAAGAGTTAAAAATATTCAATATCTTTCGGAAATGTATAATTGTTATCTGAAATATTGAAACGAAAATAAAATTATTATATAATTCCGAATAAGAAACAGTTTTGTGAAACGGAATATATAAATACGGTTAAACCAAATTGCAAAAATGATTATAAAGCAGGTGAACGCTAATGGCTAAAATAATTTCTTTTCCTCTGGCAATAATAATGAGTATTTTTTCGTTCTTTTTCCCTGCAGACACCGTGATGCCCGACAAAGAACAATGGAACACAAATTATACCTATATTTTTGTTCACGGTCTTTCGGGTTGGGGCGAATACGATGCTCAGTATAAGCTGATGCCCTATTGGGGTATGTTCGGCGGAGAACTTCTCGGCAAACTCGAAAAGAAGGGTTTTGAATGCCACGGTGCATCGGTTGCTCCCTCATCAAGCGCATGGGACAGAGCCTGCGAGCTTTATGCTCAGCTTACGGGAACGGTTGTTGACTACGGCAAAAACCACAGTGAATACTGCGGTCATGACAGATACGGAGCAGATTTTACGGGCAGAGCTCTTGTTGAAAAATGGGACAGCCAAAATAAAATCAATCTTCTCGGTCATTCATTCGGCGGTGCAACAATCCGAGTTTTTGCAACACTCATGGCAAAAGGCGATGAAGCTGAAATGAATTCAACCGATCCTGACGATATTTCGCCTTTGTTTACGGGCGGAAAATCCGATTGGATTTATTCGCTCACATCTCTTGCCGCTCCGCATAACGGCACAACGGCTTACGGTTTTGAAAATTCAATGCCTGATAATACCGATTCTGCTGCATATGATATGTTTATTGACCATGCGCTTGAACTCAATTCAAGAATGGTTACCGATAAAAACACATATTATTTTTCCATTCCTTGCTCTTCAACAATCAGGAATGAAGACGGAACTTATAAAGCAGACAAAAAGAGAATGGAAATTCTTTTTCAGAGCAGTGCTGACGAAATGGGCGCGCTCAAAGGCACAACTCCCGACGGATTTGTTGTTGACGAAAGCTGGTTTGAAAATGACGGTCTTGTGAATACAATCTCGTCAAAAGCACCGTCAAGCGCACCATCAAAGGATTTTGACAAAGAAAATATCACTTCGGGCATCTGGAATATCATGCCCGTTTATCAGGGCGACCATATGTCGCTTCAGGGCGGTCTCTTCAAGGTAAACACCGATGTTGAACGCCTTTATACTGAACATCTGGATATGATTAACAAATTATCATAAATAAAATCGAAGAAAAATAAATGAGCAAATTATTCAATATCGAAGGCAATCCGCAATCGTAACAGGTGCATCATCTTACGGCAAAAATAATTAAGGCAGGGATAATCCCTGCCTTTTTTATTTTTGGTGAGTTTTTTTGAGAGCTTTTTGCAATTCTTCTTTAATGAGCTGATGCCCTGCAGAAGTCGGATGGATTCCGTCAACACTCCAATATCTTGTGTTCCCGTCATCGGAAAGATTATCAAACTGAGCCTGAAGAGGTACAAATTCAAATGAATATTCTTCTGCAATTTCCTTTGAGATTTCTGCAAGTTTTCTGACTTCAGAGTTGAATTCATTCCATAATTTTTCCGTTGCAGAACCTTTCAGAACAAAAGGTTCCAGAATTATTATTTCAATCTTCGGAAGAGCTTCTTTGATTTCTTCAATAAGAAGTTTGTAAATCATTCTGAATTTTTTCGGGGTGACGCCGCAATTCATGGTCAGCTCATGTGAAACATCGTTCACACCGATGAGAATTGACATATAATCGGGTTTTAAATTGATGATGTCCTCTTTGATTCTTGCATAAACATCGGTGATTCTGTCACCGCTTTTGCCTCGGTTGATGAATCTGATTTCGCCTTTGTTATTCTTTTCGATATCGGAAGCAAGCAGGAATGCATATCCGCATCCGAGCCCGAAATTGTCCTGATTTTCATCATCTCTGCCGGCGTCTGTTATTGAATCGCCCTGAAACAAGAAAGTCTTCATGAATATTCACCTTCAATATGTGTTATTTCTTTGCGCTGTACATCAGAATAACAGCTTTTTCTCCTTCGGGCAGGGGAATGGTCATACCGTCTGACATAAGCTCTTTACCCGTTGCGGTGTGAATTTTTTCGGGATTATCGTAATCATAAATCTCATAAGTTGCCGATTCGGAAAGACCGTTGAATATAACCGTATAATCCGAATCTTTTACTTTTTCTCGTTTATAAATAAGCGCTGTGCCCGAAAGTCCGTCTTTCGAAGAATACTGCATTGCGTGCATTTTGTCCTTATCAAAACTGCCGAAGTCAAGGGGATAATAATTACCTGTCATGCAATCTTTCTGCTCGTGGTAGAATTCAAATTCGGGATTCTGATGCGAAAAGAAATCCATGAGCATAAGAGGCATTATTGCAGACCTTGAAGAATATTCATTTGTCATATAAAGAGCTGTGCCTGAAATCGGGAGCCAGAATGAAATTCCGTATGTTTGTGACTGGGTTGCCTCAAAAAGGTCAGCGTGAAAAGCGCAGTTATAGTCGCTTCTCCAGAAAGGAATGCTTCTGTAAGTCATTTCAAGGTCAAGACGTTTACCGCCCGAAGCGCAGTTGTCGATGATAAGTCCGTCAATATTTTCTGTGAGATAATCAAGGAATCTGTAAAGATTTGTGACATAGTGGTTTTCGCAGATACCTGTTCTTGAGTCATAATATTTTTCGTCAGCCGATTTCCAATAATCAAGAGCAGGGAAATTGAAATCCTGACGGTAAATGGTAACACCGTTTTCCTGCATCGAATTCAGAAGATATTCGCAATAATAGGTGAGTGCTTCTTCATTTGCAAGATTCCACATAAAGTTATCTTCGCCGATATCAATCAGCCATTCTTCATGCTCGGATGCCGTGTTGAAGAAAACAGTATCGCGGAAAACTCTTTCGGGCTCATACCATAAAACATGACCGAGTCCCTTTTCTTTTGCATAGGAAGAAAGTTCGATTATACCGTTATCGTATCTTGATGTGTCAACCGTCCAGTTGCCAACACCGTCATACCAGCCTTCGTTGTAGGAATACCAGCCTGCATCCATCCAGAATGCATCTGTATTGTTGAAAACAGATGGATCAAGACCGTTGAGAACCTCAATTATCTCGTCAGATGTTCTTGTTGACAACGGACCTGCAACTTCCATAACCGTATAGTGATTCTGTGTAACATTTTCGGGATAAACACAGTCCATAATCCAGTTTCTGAAAAGATTGAAGCCTTTGAGCGGGTTATCATTCATATAAAAACCGACAGAAACAAGCGGTGAACGGATTTCTTCATCGGGAAGAAGATATGCCTGAAGATTTTCCTGCCTTGCGGTAACGTTTGTTATACCCTTGCTTTCCGACATTGTTGCATCCCACTGACCTGTCCAGCCGATGCCGAGAAGCATGCCGTAATTCTCACCGCTGATATTGAAATAGGGGAGATAGTTTTCCGTGGGCTTGCCGTCTGTAGCAGAGAATCGTCTTTCAACAGATGTAAGATTCTTCTTTATAAGTGAAAAGTCGCTTGCTCCGGTATCGCTTCCCATTGAATAATAAACTTCTGATTTGCCCGTTTCGAATCCGTAATCAAGGGCATAGAAATCGCTGATGACTCCCGAATTGCCTGCGCCTGTGTTTTTGATGAAAACAGTCCATTGGCAGGTTGCATTGTCAGCAAAAGCAGTTACTTCAACAGTTGCTTCAAGCCCTTTTTCTTTGTTTGTGAAAACAAGATATTCAGTCTGTCCGCCCTGATAAACAGTGCCGAATTCGGGTGACGGAGCAATAGATTTATCCCATTCCGCAGGATTGAATTCTTCGCCGTCAACTTTGAATGTGAACGGATAGTTATCATTTGATGAAAGGATATTTTCGTCAAGCCATTGATTGCAAAGATTCTTTTCTGAATCAGTAATTCTGATTTCTTCTGCAGATATTGTGTCAAATTTTATTTCCTTTTTGTATTCAAGGGCTCTTATGTTTTCGGCGTTGAAATTATAAAATCCGCCTGCACAAACAGCAAAATATATAACTGCAAGAAGAATGTTCACAAACTTATATTTGATTTTTGCTCTTGAAATTAAACTGATAAGCAGAGTGATTGCGGAAACGGCGAAAATTACCGAAAATGTTTTTATAACAACATGACTGTTTTCGGTGCCCGTAGTGTTGATGGATGCATTGAGCCCCCATAAGAATGCATGAACAAAAATATTGCCTGCGAGAAAGGCTGAAAGTTTGCTTATCCAACCTGATTTTCTGAATAATGATTCAACAAACACAAGCAGAAACCAACCCAGAGCAAGTCCTGAAAGACCCGTGTAGAGATGCACGTCAAATCCGCTGTCTGTTCCGTAGAAAATGAACCAGAGCGAATATGCCGCATATACGAGCAGACCCAACATTACCGTGGTGATGACATATCCGATAATCTCTTTTTTTGATGTTTTCTTCATAAAAGTTCACCTCAAAAAGTTGAAAAAATTACTAAAAATTTTTATTTCTAATTATTATAAATCTCTTTGCCTGCTTTTGCAATATTTGATTTAATTATTTTATGTTTGCAGACACGGGAAATCAACACTTGATAGTGATGTTTATGTATGCTATACTTTTAAAAAAATAAGAACGGGTGATAAATAAGATGAAAAAAATTATGAGTGTGATTTTAATTCTTGCAACATTATTGATGATACCGTTTGAAGTTTCCGCTCAGGGCGAATCGTTTGACACGGGATTTGTTGATTTGCCAGAAAAAAGCAATGCGCCCGTTGAAATCCGCACCCGAAAGCAGGTTGACGGACTCCGCATGTATGTTGACGAAGAAAACCCTCTTTTTATTATCAGAAACTGCCCGATATGGGGCGGTGAACAAACGGGTGAACTGTTTGCGGAATATGCAATCAAAACATATTACGCTCTTCCCGAAGATATCCGTAATTTTGCGGTTATCTATATCGATGAAGGCACAACCGATATGACTCCTGCGCGTCAGCTTGAGTTCTGGGATGAACTTCTGACGGTCACGGATAAAGCGAACGTTCCCATTGTTTGCCAGAGTGAATGCTTCTGCACAAACAAAACCCGCGATCCCTTCACTCAGGAAGAACTTTCAGCCGTTTTCAAAGAACATCCGTCTCTTATAGGATTTGTTCAGGTTGAGCTTTCAACAAACGGCGTTACAAACGAAAAACTTGCCTACGATGAAGTGACAGAAGACAACGGTGTCAACAAAAACATCCTTGCAAGAATGAAGTCATGCATCAAAGCCTGCGCAGAAAACGGCGGACTTTTTATCTGGCAGGATATGGAATATATCTATTGGAAAAAAGCTAACTATGTCAATCATATTCTTAAGGATAAAGAGCTTTATGAACTTCTTAAAAGCAACTCCGAAAATGTTATAATCATGGATAAACATAACGGTCACGGCAGACATTTTGCAAGTCAGTCCAACATTCTCGGTTGCTGGCTTGATGATGTTTGCGGAAACTGGGGCGTTAATCTTGAAAACTTCCTTTGGTATGAAGAAGGCTTCACAGAATATGATGATATCGGATTGAAACCCAACGAACCCGATTTTGCTTACACAGCCAAATATCCCCCTGCTCTTTACGGAATTGATATGATTGCCGATATGGTCGGCGGTGCAACGGTTTATGCGATTGAAGGAACATTCAGCCGCGGCGGACTTTATCATTTCGTTGACGGCGAAGTTGTTATGACTCCGACATTTTATGATGTTCTTTATCCGATTTATCAGATGATTCTCAGCGGCGCCGTGCCGAGCAAAAATCAGGTTAAAGAGAATATCAAGGTTGCATATAAAATGTCATTACCGACTTCATGGGCACTCAGCGGTAATGATGCACATCTTCTTCAGGGTCTCTACTGCGACACTTTCACTCTTCTTCAGGAAAAGATAGATAATATCTATTTTGACTGCACAAAAACATGGGTTCCTTCAACGGGAAGATATTTTATAATACCGATTCTTCCGATTCATTCAAATCCCGAAGAAGTGCTTCCCGAAAGCAGGATTCTTAACGATTTGAGCTATTTCTTCAATCTTCTTTTCATTAATCCCGTAAAAACAAAATTCTTCAACAAATATTATGAAGAAACATATACGGGCAACGGAGTTTTGTTTGACATAAACGATTATATCTATATTTTTAACAGCAATGAAAACAAAACAATTGACAGCGAGCAGACGGTTAATTATACTCTGCCCGAAAACGATATTGAAATCAAAGCGGAATTTGTTGCGCACACATATGCAATCATAAACGAAAGTGAAAACAAAATCGAAATTGATTTGTGCAACCTTCGTCTTGATACGGATGCGGTATGCAACGGTCTTGAGAGCGAAGATCAGTTTATGAGAGAATATGCCGCAGGCGGAAAAATGGATAATCCCGACGATTTCAGAAAGTCAGTTATTGAACTCAAAGGCTTTGAAACTCCGCCGAGTGTTGATGCAGTTTGCTCAAACGGGGCAAAGGGCAGGGCAGAGTGGAATGCAGAAACAAAAACAATGACCCTGACCGTTATATCAAACGGCGAAACAAGAATAACAATCGAAAAATAAAAAACGGCAGAGAGTTTTAAGCTCTCTGCCATTTTTTTGCTTTGAAAATCAATCAGATATCGTATTTATCTGCATCATATTTTGTGCAAGGATAGTTTGCAACACCGTTTTCATCGGGGAAGGGTGAAAGGTTATCGTTTTCATAAACTTTTCTTTCTTCTTCGTTTGAGAAATCGGGGATTTTGTATTCAGCGCCGTTATGAAGGCTGCTTCTCCATCCGAGAATTGCAACCGCTGACATTGCGCATGAACGGTAAGCGTTGAAATAAGGCTGTCTGCCTTCGAGAATGCAGCTTAAGAATTCATGAGCAACGTAGTAGTCGCCGCCTGAGTGGCCGCACTGTCTTGCCTTGTCTTTATCAAATGGGAATCCTACGGTTGAAACCTTTTCGGGTTCAACGCCTTCGGGCACTTCCCAATCGTTGTATACTATGCGGATTTTGCCGCCGTCGCCTCTGACTGTTTCAGCGCTGCCCTTTGCGCAGGCAAATCTGTACCAGTTGCCGTGACCGCCGAATTTTGCCCAGCCTGTTATTCTTGCAACAGCGCCGCGGCTCATTGTGCAAAGCATAATGGATGCAACGTCTTTAATCGGCTCGCCTTCACGCTCCTGACGCATACCGTC
>JAZRJH010000136.1:0-16381 GCA_045645685.1 Acutalibacteraceae bacterium | reverse complement strand
CAGTATTTTTGCCAATGTCGGATTTCATATACACAACAGAATTTCCAATGAAATAATAACTGAAGATATTATTGTTGATGTTGTTGTTTTGCGAAGGTTTCATATCTGAACCGATAAGACATGAATATAAACGTAATCTGTCACCTGCAGAATCACGGACAAAGGCAAAAATTCTGTTCCCGTCTTCGGAAAATGAGAATGAAGTTTTTGATTTATCATAACCGTCAAGATTATATTCCGAAGAAGTATTCTGATTGCATCCGCAGATTTTGATGCCTGATGTTTTCACGCTGCTTTTAATAACAGAACGTGCATATTCAATAACTTCTGCCATTGAGCTTCTTTGAGCTATATCAACCAGCGAAGACATATCTGCAACATTCTCTGTTATTTCAGAGCTTTCGTAAATAATCTTCGGACTTCCGAGCGGAGAAACGCTCAACACTTTTTCGGGATCGATATTCTCCGTTATCTTATGGCTTCCTTCCTGATTAAACGAATAGGCGGTATAAACAGGAGCTGAAAACTCTCCCTTTTCAACCGATTCGTTAAGCGCATCTCTTATTTCATCCCTGACAAGTTTATCCTGATATTCACGAAGCTTCTGATTATATTCAACAGAAATACCGAGAATAGATAAGAAACTGTCTCTCTTGGGTCTTGTAAGAGTTTTATCGGTTTCTGCATATGAATCAGCAATAACATAGCTCCATGAAATATTTTCGGATGATGATGTGAAATAATAGAGATTGCCGTCGGGGTTATATTCATCATACATAACCGAAAATGTATTGTCACATATAAGTTCGGGGGCGCCATCGGAATATGCGATAAAAAGTTCCGTCATTCCGCTGTAAATGAGCGAATCGGATTCATAAAGAATGTGCGGCTTTTCACAATTGTTATATAAATGTATTGCAGAAATATTTCTGTCAACTTCAACGGATGAGTCGCCCGAATATTTGTGCAAAACACGTTCATTTCCATGTAATTTTATAAAATAAATTATATCTGAATTTTCAATCGGATACATGCTTTCAACATTTGTTGAAAACGGTTTGATTGTTGAATTTTCGAAATCACAGACATACGCTTCATTCGCGCCTGCTTCAGAGTTGTTTTTTAAATAGAATATTTTGCCTGAATTCAGAATGTAGTCTTCGTCGATTCCATAATCGATTATTCTGGGCTTTGTGAGTTCGCTTCTGTCTTTTTCTATATAATATAAATCATAAAGTCCATCTGAATAAGCAGATGATACTGTATAGAATACTCTCTTATTTTCAGAATCACAAGCAAAAGAATCGGCAGTTGAATCCGTGATAACCGTTTCTGACTTATCAATATTAACAACAAGCTGGTTATTCTTTTTATATACAATAATGTTATTGTTTATTGCACCTTTTGTCCCTAAAAATGCAACAAGAATTATAACAACAGCCGTAATTGAAAAAATAAGAACAGCCGTTGCAATTGCAAATTTAATTTTATTTTCCCTTATTATACGAACAGCTTTTTCCAAATCTACACCTCATAAACAGGCGGTTGCTCCGAAAGAAGCAGCCGCCTGAAGTGAAATTATTTCAAAGAAACAGCTTTTTTAGCCTTTTCAACGATATTTTGTGCATCAAGACCGTAAATATGAAGAAGTTCTACCGCAGGACCTGATTTTCCGAAAACATCGTTAACACCGAGCTTAACAACGGGGATTTTTGCGCCGTTTTCGCAAACAACTTCAGACACAGCACTACCGAGACCGCCGATAACACTGTGTTCTTCCGCAGTAACAATTGCGCCTGTTTTATCTGCAGATTTGAGGATTGT
Source organism: Acutalibacteraceae bacterium (assembly GCA_045645685.1). Taxonomy (GTDB): domain Bacteria; phylum Bacillota; class Clostridia; order Oscillospirales; family Acutalibacteraceae; genus CAG-177. The sequence continues at coordinate 14,557 of JAZRJH010000136.1, read as the reverse complement.
TTCAGCATCAAGAGGTTTGATGGTATGAACATTGATAACTTCGGCGCTGATTCCTTCTTCTGCAAGAATTTTCTGTGCTTCGATAGCTTCGCCAACCATAAGACCGGTTGCGCAGATTGTTACATCTGTGCCTTCGTTAAGAACAACTGCTTTACCCCATTCGAACTTATAATCTTCATCAAAAATTCTGGGAACAGCAAGACGACCGAATCTCATGTAAACAGGACCTTCATATTCAGCAGCTGCAAGAACGGCTGCACGGGTTTCAACATCATCAGCAGGATTGATAATTGTCATGCCGGGAATAGCTCTCATAAGAGCAATATCTTCACAGCACTGATGGCTTGCGCCGTCTTCACCAACGGAAATACCTGCATGAGTAGCACCGATTTTAACATTAAGATGAGGATATGCGATTGAATTTCTGACCTGCTCGTATGCTCTGCCTGCTGCAAACATAGCAAATGTGCTTGCAAAAACAGTATAACCTGTTGAAGCAAGACCTGCAGCGATACCCATCATGTTGCTTTCTGCAATACCGCAGTCAAAGAACTTTTCGGGATATTCCTTTTTGAACATACCTGTTTTGGTAGCGGCAGCAAGGTCCGCATCAAGAACAACAACTTTATCATTAATTCCGCCAAGCTCAACAAGGGCTTTACCGTAAGCATCGCGGGTTGCAGTTTTAATTACATCAGCCATTATATTTTACCGCTCCTTTCTTATGCTTCAAGCTCAACAAGAGCCTGATTGAGTTCATTCATAGCCTGCTCATACTGCTCTGCATTGGGAGCTGAACCGTGCCATGAAACCTGATCTTCCATAAATGAAACGCCTTTACCCTTCACGCTGTTTGCAACGATAACAGAAGGCTTGCCTTTGAATTCGGCAGCTGCATTGGACGCTGCATCAATTTCATCAAAGCTGTGTGCACAGATTCCAATAACATTCCAACCGAATGCCTTGAATTTCTCTGCAATAGGATAAGGAGAGTTAACTTCAGAAATCTTGCCGTCAATCTGAAGACCGTTATTGTCAACAACAGCAACAAGATTATCAAGACCTTTTGCAGAAGCAAACATAGCAGCTTCCCAAACCTGACCTTCCTGAATTTCACCGTCACCGAGAATTGTGTAAACTCTGAAATTCTTGCCGTCAAGCTTTGCACCGAGAGCCATACCGCAAGCAGTTGAAATACCCTGACCGAGTGAACCTGTGCACATATCAACACCGGGAGTGTATTTGATGCTGGGGTGACCCTGAAGCATTGAATTGCTCTTTCTGAGAGTTTTCATCTCTTCAACAGGGAAGAATCCTCTGAGTGAAAGAACCGAATAAAGCGCAGGTGCTGCATGACCCTTTGAAAGAACAAATCTGTCACGGTCTTCCATCTTGGGGTTCTGAGGATCAATATTCATATGATTAAAATATAAATATGTGACGATATCAACACATGAAAGTGAGCCGCCGGGATGACCCGATTTAGCGTTGAAAACACCTTCAATGATACCCATTCTTGCTTTGCAAGCTTTGATTTTTAACTGCTTTCTTTTAACTGCATCCATTACAGTCGCCTCCTGTTTATATTAATTATCAGACTTATTTTTCTTTTCAATATATTCAAGGAAATCAGCTACAGCGCCTTTATTACAATGACATGCAACAAACTCAGATATGTCCTTCAATTCCTGCGGAGCCTGACCGCAGCAAGCGGGAACACCGACAGTTTTGAGCATATCATAATCATTAAAATAATCACCGATAGCACAGGTGTGTGACTTATCAATTCCAAGAATTTCTGCAAGCTTCATAAGAGCAGAGCCTTTGTGTGTATCTCTTGCAAGAATTTCAAAACTTGCAACAGAAGAAGACATAAGAGTAAGGTCAGGATCGACCATAGACTCAAAATGATTCTTTATTTTTTTAATATGGAACGGAATTCCTGAAAAAATAACCTTTCCCCAATTTTCTTTAGGAACATTTTCAATGTTTCTTATATGCTGATGCTTGAGTTTTCCGGGTAAAACAAACATTTTTCCAAACCAACCTGAACCCGTAATATATATAATATCCTTTGCAACAACAATAACATCAACATAACGGAATTTTTTTGCCGCATCGATTGCAAGCTGCATTCCCTCATTGCTCATTGAGCTGAAATAAATCATTTCCTGCTTCTGGAAATCATATAAACCTGCTCCATTGATTACAACAGCAGGAGTGCCGTCAATCGGAAGACTTTTGAAATGTTTTTCCATCGACTGCGGATTTCTGCCAGAAGCAAGAGTAAATCTTCCGCCGAGAGAAACAAATTTTTTGATTGCTTCTTTATTTCTTAAAGGAAGTTTTCTTATTTTATTGTTAAGAGTGCCGTCAATATCCGATGCTACAAGCCAATCGGAAAGAGCTGAATTGTTTTTCATTATTTATTAATTCTCCTGATAAAATCCGTAAAATACTCCGGAAGAGGAGCTTCTAATCTGATATGTTCATCGGATGACGGGTGGTCAAATCCGATTATTCCTGCATGAAGACACTGTCCGTTAAGATAAGAAACACCGTTTTTGGGGCCATAAACAGGGTCTCCGGCAACAGGATGACCGAGATGTGACATATGAACTCTTATCTGATGAGTTCTGCCTGTTTCAAGTTTCAATGCAACAAAAGAAAAATCTTTATATTCTTCAATTACATTATAATGTGTGACAGCATTTTTTGAATTATGAGTTGTAACACACATTTTCTTTCTGTCGGTTGAGCTTCTGCCGATCGGAGCATCAACAGTCCCGCTTTTTTCTTTTAGATGGCCGTGAATAACTGCCCGGTATTCTCTGTCAAGCGAATGTGAGCTTATCTGCGATGAAAGAGAAATATGTGCTGTATCATTCTTAGCAACAAGAAGAAGTCCGCTTGTATCCTTATCGATACGGTGAACTATTCCCGGCCTTACAACACCGTTTATCCCCGATAAATTCCCCTTGCAATGCCAGAGCAAAGCATTGACAAGTGTTGAATCATAATTACCGGGAGCAGGATGCACAACCATTCCGCGCGGTTTGTTGACAACGAGCAAGTCATTATCTTCATAAACAATATCAAGCGGTATATTCTGCGGTTCAAGCGATAATGATCTGGGTTCGGGAACATTGAATGCAATTTCGTCCCCTGCTTTCGGCTTGAAACTCTTTGTGATTTTCTTCCCGTTACATGAAACTAGTCCGTCTGCAAACAGATTCTGCACAAATGAACGGGAATAATCACTCAGAACATAAGAAAGAATCTTATCGGTTCTTTCCCCGCAACAATCCTGATCAATTCTGAAAAGAATCGTTTCATTATATTCAATTTTTTCAATCTTATCAATCATGTTTCTTTTTATTCTTTTGCTCTTTGATCAAATCATAAATTTCATAGCCGATAAGCATAAATGCACCGACTGTTATGCAGCAATCAGCAAAATTGAAAACTGCAAAATCTATGAAAAGCGGCTCAATAAAATCAACAACATATCCATACATGATTCTGTCAATCAGATTACCGATACCGCCTGCCGTAACAAGCAAAAGACAAATATTTACAAATAAAGGTTTGATTTTTCTGCTCAGGAGCAATACAAGACAAAATATAATTATAACAAACGTTACTGCAGACAGAAGATTTGTATTCTCAGAAAAAGAACTGAATGCAGCGCCTGTGTTTTCAACATATCTGAACTGAAATGTACCGAATAAAAATTCTTTCGGCCCATCAACTTTAACAGTTGAAACTGCAATATATTTTGTCAGGCGGTCAATCAGGGTAAGAACAACGATAACCGCCATTGAAATAGCCTGAAACATAAAAACCTCTCAAAATCAATCGTCAAACATGGAATCAAAAAGTGATGCGATGTCATCGTCATCATCATCGGAATCTGAATTAATGTCTTCAATTGAATCAAGATCAATCTTAAAGCCTTCAAATTCATCATCGTCATCAATGTCATCGTCTTCATCATTTTCTGCGATTTCAGGGAAAAGATTATCAATATCGGATGAAATATCATCGGGAACTGCATCGAATTTCATATCATTGATAAAACTGAAAAGGTCATCATCATCTTCGATTTCAACCTCTTCTTCTTCTTCGATTTCAATAACATCTTCTTCGTCATCTTCAGCAGCATATTCTTCGGGAATAAATGCTGCAGGTTCCTGAACTGTTTCGGGAAGAATGATTTCTTCTTCATATTCTTCATCATTGATTGTTTCTTCAACAACTTCAATAATTTCTTCTGCAGGTTCATCTGTAATTACTTCAGATTCAACTGCAATTTCAGAAACTTCTTCTTCAGTTTCTTCGATTTTTGTTTCTTCATCAATTGAAACCTGTTCGGCAACTGCATTAACGGCTGCAATAAATTCAGGCATACCGTCAAGAAGACTGAGTTGACCTTTGCAAAGTTCTTGAATAGTAGCTTTGAATTTTATTGTTTCTTCCTTAACTCTTGCAAGTTCTGATGAATAGAATTCAAACGATTCTTTGCTGGAACCGATGATAGCGTCGGCTTCTTCCTGAGCATTTTTAACAATCTCTGCAGCCTTGGTCTGAGCAGCTTTGATTGTTGATTCGGTTTCAATCTGAGCTCTTTCTGTTAATGATGAAACAGCGGTTCTTGCATTATCAACAATTTCCTTTGCCTTTTCTTTGGCATCTTCAATTGACTGATTAGCCTGTCTGTTTGCACCGTCAAGAATAATCTTTGATCTGGTTTCGGCATCGGTAAGAATGTTTTCAGCTTTGATATTGGCATTCTTATTGATGGTTTCAGCCATTTTATGAGCATCGAGAAGCGCGAGTTTAATCGCATCTTCATCATTTCTGTAAATTTCGATTTTATCTGCGAGAATACTGATCTTCTTTATAAGTTCTCTGTTCTGATTGAGAGATTCTTCATAAGATTCTGCAACTGCTTTGATAAAGGAGTCAACTTCCTCTGCGTTATATGTACCCTTGCTGACGGGGGTAAATTTAGCATTTAAAATCTGTTCTGTTCTAAGCATTTTTCACACCTATCCTCGAAATAAAATTTACTGATAAAGTTCAGCTTCTGCGCCGAGTTCATCAAGAAGTTCACCCGAAACAGGAACATTATAGGGAGTAATAATATATGCTCTGCCTGCAACCTTTTTGAAATCGCCGTGGTTTGCATAAGCTACGCCGTAAAGGAAGTCGATAATTCTCTGTGAAACATCGTTGGGGCAAGTTTCAAGATTAAGAATAACAATTCTTTTATCATTGAGAACATCGGCAACTTCGCCGACTTCTTCAAATCTGTCGATCTTTCTGAAAACAACATGGGGTTTGGGCTGAGCTGCAGCTTTTGAAGAATTGATATTAACAACATTGTTTGATGAAGCAGATGCCTTGTCAGCTCTTGTTCTTGAAGTCTGAGGCTTGGATTCGGGAGCGGAAGCCTTTACGGGTTCAAAATCAAAATCGTCTGCATAATCAGATTCTGCACTTTCAATATAATCATCATCTGTTACATTGATAAATGCTTTAAGTTTTTCTTTTAAATTCATAAGAATTCCTCCTTAATTATCTGTAAATTCTTGAACCGAAAATTGATGAGCCGACTCTTATGAGATTAGCTCCTTCGGAAATTGCTTCTTTATAGTCGCCGGACATACCCATTGACAAGACATTCATATTTATATTATCTCTTTTTTTATCACGAATGTCAATAAACAGACGGTACATATTTGAAAAAACAGCCCGAATTTCGGCTTCTTTTTCACAAATCGGGGCTACACACATCAGACCGTTGACTGTAACACCTTCAATTTCAGAAATTTCACAGGCTTTTTCATAAACTTCATCATATGAAAATCCGAATTTACTGTCTTCATTTCCGACGTTGACTTCAAGTAAAATCTTTGTATTGAAGTCAATTGCTGCCGATCGCTTTCCGATTTCCTGAGCGATTGCAACGGAATCAACCGATTGAATTGTATCGACTTTACCGACAATCTTTTTTACTTTGTTTGATTGCAGATGACCGATGAGATGAGCATTGCAATCAGCGAGGGCAAGCTCGGGTTCTTTGAGCAGAAATTCCTGAACTTTGTTTTCACCAATCAATGAAACTCCGTTTTTGATCGCATGATTGATAAACTTGCTTTCAACAGTTTTAGTAACTGCCATGAAATTGATTTCATCGGGATTTCTTCCGTATTTTGAAGCAACTTCAAAAATATCGGAACGAATGATTTTGAGATTTTCTTCGATAGCGGAATAACGCTCATTATCCGATAACCATTCCATCTTTAAGTTCCTTTCCCGAGATAACAACCTCGTCATATTGTTTCAAATGTGTGTACGGAAGTGAAATATCGCTGTCTTCACTTGGTTTGACCGCAACAACAAAAGATTCTTCGGAATAAACAATGTTTACGCTTCTGAAATTAACAATATTGCCTCTGCGCACATAAACGCCTGTGTTTCCGTTTTCATCAAGTCTGACTGCATCTCTGTTTATCTTAAGACCCGTGAAGTTATTAAGAACAATCTTTCCGTTGATTTTTCGGAGTGATGAAAGTTCTTCATTCATCAATGTGCATCTGAAAATAACAAGTGATTCTTTATCATTTATTTTTTTAACCGAATAAAGATAAGTTGAAACTGCATCATCTTCAGAATCTCCGAAAATAAGGGTGACGGGTTTATCTTTTGTGAATGATGAAACATGAACCGACTCAACAACAGTTGCAACATACCAGTTATAACCGTCGATTATTTTTCCGATTGAACCGACTGTCGGATCCTTTTTATCGCTTTCAAGAGCAGAATTAAGATCATCGGCAGAAAGATCATCGATATTTTCAACCGATATGATATTCTCAAATCCGTCTTCCTTGTTCACATAATAACCCGATTTTTCTGCTGTTATAATCTGAGAAGGAGTGCTTGATGCAGATAATGCAGAGATTTCATTCTGAAGAGTTGCAATTTTCTGAGTGCAATCAACTTTTTTATCAAGTGAAATCTGCTTTCTTGATAATTTTTCGCTCAATGAAAGTTTAAAATCGCTGAGATTTTCAAAATCGTTGTTATAGCCGCAATTGAGAATATCTTTAAAATCAGAATTGATTTCATCGTTGAGTTTATCAAGGTCGATATTTGCATATTTTAACTGACCGTCGATTTTCTGATATGCGGAAAGTTTGTTCTGAAGAGCCTGAAGCTCAACATAGTTTTCAGCCGCTTCTTCACTTGAAAAGACTGCCGCTATTGCACTTCCTTTGCTGACCCGCTCGGCATTATCAGCAAGAGGAACGGTCACTCCCGAAGACGGAACGGTAAGAACCGTTTCTTCACGGATAACAAACATTTTTGCATCCACGGTATCAAGAACGGTCTGTTCCTGAACAATCTGAGTCATGAATGATTTTGTAGTAAGATTATAAATTTCGGATGCAAAGAAAACAACAATTATAGCTGCGGCAAGGGATGATAAAACCTTAAACAATCTGTCTTTAGTTTTCAAGTTCCACTCCCCTTTCCGTAATTTCAAGTGCAGCTTTCAGAAGCTCATCTGCATTTGAATAGTCATCAATATATAAGAAATTCATTCTTGAATCTCTTCTGAACCATGTAAGCTGTCGCATTGCATATCTTCGTGTCTGCATTTTAAGGTTTTCAATGCAATCATCAAGAGATTTTTCGCCTTTGAAATAAGGTTCAAGTTCTTTATAACCGATTGCCTGAGCTGCGGTTTTTCCTACATTTGCTTCAAAAAATTCTTTTGCTTCTTCAAGCAGACCCATCTGAAGCATTATATCAACACGGCGGTTAATTCTGTCATAAAGAAACTGTCTGTCCCGGGCATCAAGACAAATTACCGTCAGATCAAACGGAGACGGATTTTTATGCGATTCTTCGTTTTGCATGGATTTTGTTTTGCCTGTTGAATGATAAATTTCAAGCGCACGGATAATTCTGCCGAGATTATTGACATGAAGTTCTCTTGCACTTTCAGGGTCAATTTCATGAAGCATATCGAGAAGATGCTGAGCACCTTTTTCTTCTGCTTCTTTTTTCAGAAATTCACGATATTCAAAGTCGGTTTCTTCATCAAAGAATTGAATATTATCAACAAGCGAGCTGAAATACAATCCCGTTCCGCCGACAAGAACAGCTTTTTTGTTTCTGCTGTTTAAATCAAAGATAACATCTTTAGCCATCTCACAATATTTTGCAACGCTGAATGATTCATAAGGAGATAAGAACCCCATCATATGATGCTTTATGCCTTGCATTTCGTCAAAAGAAGGTTTTGCGGTTGCAATATCCATGCCCTGATAAATCTGCATTGAATCGCATGAAACAGCTTCTGCATCATAATATTTACAAATCTCAACGGCAAGCGATGTTTTGCCCGATGCCGTCGGGCCGACAACAGCGATAAGCGGTATTTTAGATTCTGCCAAAATTCTTCTCCAACTCTCTCTTTGTCATTTCAATAAGAACAGGTCTTCCGTGCGGACAATATCTGATATCGGGCATGGAAAGAAGCTGTTTTGCAAACCTTTCCATTTCGAGTCTTGATGTGAAGTTGCCTGCTTTTATTGCACTTCTGCAAGCAACGGAATGGAAAATCCAATCAAGTTTTTCAAACGAAACATCCTGCTTCTTTTCAACAAATCTGCCTGCAATTTCGGTTATAACATCTTCAATATCATCAGCAGAAAGTTCCATGGGACATTCTCTGACAATAACACATCCGTTTCCGAAATCTTCGGCTTCAAACCCTGCTTTATTAACAATATCGATGTTTTCAAGCAGAGCTGAATATTCTTCTTTTGAAAGAGTAACGGTTACGGGTAACAACAGAAGCTGGGGTGAACGCTCACCGTTTTCTCTTTTAAGTTTTTCATAGATAATTCTTTCATGTGCCGCATGTTTATCTATGATAATCATTTTGTTGCGGTATTCACACATGATATATGTTCTGAACGCTTCACCGATAAGATTAAAATCATCTTCACAAAAATCAGATTCGGAAATATTTTCTTTCTGAACTTCGGGAAGAATCTCCTTCTTTGGTTCTTCAGGAAGAATATCAGCCTTTTTCTCGGAAACATTAAGAAGAATATCTTCAATCGCTTCTTCTTTTTTAATTTCGGAAATCGGAGATGCGGCAACAACGACTTTTACATGTTCGGTATTTACCGCCTTGATAATCGGTTCTTCTGCTTTTTTGACGGGTTCAACAAAGTTGATTTTTATTGGTGCAGGAGCAGGCACTTCTTCCTTTTTAACGGGAATGTGCTGCCAGAAATCCTGTTTGGGAGCAGGCGGAGTAAAAATCTTGATCTGATCTGCAGGTTTATCGGGTTCTTTATAAAAATCCGCTTTATTGATTACTGCTTTTTTGGGGGTATCACCTGCAGTAAGTGCATTTTTGCAAGCGCAATAAATCGCATTGAACACAGGGCGTTCATCAGAAAAACGAACTTCGGTTTTTGCAGGATGAACATTAACATCAACAAAAGACGGATTAATCTGAATATTAAGCACACATGAAGGGAATTTTCCGACCATGACGGAATTCTTATATCCTTCGCTCAGAGCTGCACTGCCCGTTCCCGTTTTGATTAGACGGTTATTCAAAAAGAAAAACTGCATATTGCGGTTAGGTCTTGCAGCGGTAGGTTTTGAAACATAACCGCTGACATTGATTCCGTTGTCACAATATTCTGCAGGAATAAGATCAGACGAAAAGTCCTTGCCGAAGATTTCTCTGATGCAAGTGAGCAAATCGCCGTTACCGCTTGTGATAAGCGTCTGTTTGCCTTCACGAATGAAACGAATTGAAATTTCGGGGTGAGAAAGAGCAATTCTGTCAATCACACTTGCGACAGCATTTGCTTCCGTAACATCCTTTTTAAGAAATTTCATTCTTGCGGGTGTTTTGAAGAATAAATCCCTGACCATAATGGTTGTGCCATCGGGGCATCCTGCATCATCAAGAAGAATTTCGTCACCGTTTTCAATAACATATCTTGTTCCGATTTCTTCGTCTGTGGTTTTAGTCATAATCTCAACCTTTGCAACAGCGCTGACACTTGCAAGAGCTTCACCTCTGAAACCGAGAGTGAAAATAGCATCAAGGTCATCTGCGGTTGAAATCTTGCTTGTTGCATGGCTGACAAATGCATTTCTGATATCTTCACGGGAAATTCCGCAACCGTTATCGGTTATTCTGATATATGAAATACCGCCGTTTTTGATTTCAACCGTGATTTTATCAGCACCTGCATCAATTGAATTTTCAAGAAGTTCCTTAACAACCGAAGCGGGGCGTTCAACAACTTCTCCTGCGGCAATAAGTTCCGCAAGATGCTTCGGAAGAACATTAATTTTCGGCATAAGGACACTCCTTTATCAGTTTTTTGCTTGTTTTGTAAGTTCAAAGAGAACACTCATCGCTTCGATAGGTGTTAATGTATTGACATCGATATTCTTAAGTTTTTCAACAATATCATTTGCATTGGTATTACCGAATGAAATCTGCATTTCAGTTTCTTCAGGTTCATATGTACGGACAGGCACTTTGAGACCTTCTCCTTCAAGTTCGCGAAGAACAACTTTTGCTCTTTCGACAACGCTTGAAGGAACACCTGCGAGCTTTGCAACTTCGATACCGTAACTGCCGTCTGCGCATCCTGAAATAATTCTGCGGAGAAATGTGATATCATCTCCCCTTTTCTTGACGGCAATATTATAGTTTTTGACACCCTGAACAGAGTTTTCAAGCTCTGTGAGTTCGTGATAATGAGTTGCAAACAGAGTTTTTGCACCGAGCTTTCGTTTGTCGGCTGAATATTCGAGAACTGCTCTTGCAATACTCATGCCGTCAAATGTTGAAGTGCCTCTGCCGATTTCATCAAAAATGATAAGGCTCTTTGAGGTTGCATTTTTAAGAATATCCGCAACCTCGTTCATTTCAACCATGAATGTTGATGAACCCGAAGCAAGGTCATCGGATGCACCGATTCTTGTGAATATTCCGTCAACAACACAAAGCTCTGCAGAAAGAGCAGGAACAAAACTTCCTGCCTGCGCCATAAGAGAAATCAATGCAACCTGACGCATATATGTTGATTTACCCGCCATGTTGGGGCCTGTGATGATTGCACATCTGTTATCAGCGCAATCAAGAACCGTATCATTGGGAACAAACGGAAAATCGATCATTTTTTCAACAACGGGATGTCTGCCGTCTGTTACAGAAACTCTGTCGCCTGCATTCATAACGGGACAACAGTAGTTATTTTCCGATGCGACTCTTGCATAAGAACAAAGAACATCCGTTGAAGCAACAGCCGATGCAGTCTTCTGAATTTCAAAAAGATGCTCTGCCGCTTTTTTTCTGACGGAATCAAAAATCTCATATTCAAGGCGGACAATTCTCTCTTGTGCGCCGAGAACTTTTGATTCAAGTTCTTTAAGTTCCTGTGTTATGAATCTTTCGCAGTTTGTGAGAGTCTGCTTACGGATGTAATCATCAGGAACAAGTTCTTTATATGAATTTGAAACTTCAATATAATATCCGAAAACACGGTTATATCCGATTTTGAGCTTCTTGATTCCTGTTTTTTCCTGTTCGCGAAGCTGAATGTCTGCAATATAGCCTTTACCGTTTGCAACTATATCACGAAGAGAATCAAGTTCTTCGTTGAAGCCTTCCTTAATCATTCCGCCTTCACGAACGGAAAACGGAGGCTCGTCCACAATTGCACCGTCAATAGTTTCGGCAAGTTCATCAAGAGTGAGGATCTCATTGCAAAGCTCGTTCATAAGAGTGCTGCTGCATGACGAGAGAAGTTCTTTGATTGCGGGAAGTCTGTTAAGGGTCATTGAAAGACCTTTGAGTTCTCTTGCATTAGCGGTTGAATAAGCAATTCTTGTTATAAGACGCTCCATATCCTGACAACCCGTGAGCGACTCAATAAGATCATCACGGAGCAAGGGCTTTTCTACGAGTTCGGAAACAGCATTATGTCTTTTGGTAATCTTTGCAATATTCAGAAGCGGCTGTTCAAGCCATGTTCTGAGCATTCTTTTGCCCATGGATGTTTTTGTTTTATCAAGAACCCAGAGAAGAGAGCCTCGCTTTTCTCTGTTTCTCATAGTTTCCGTGATTTCAAGATTGCGCAGAGTCGAAACATCAAGGCGCATGAAACTGCTTTCGCCGTAATAATCAATATTTCTGATGTTTTCAAGTTCAGACTTCTGCACTTCCCTGAGATAACTCATTGATGCACCGAGAGCGGAAACGGCACCGTCAGCATCATTGAGCGAAATCTCTGAAAGCGATGAAATCTTGAAGTGGCCGAGAACTGCAGCAGATGCTTTTGAAAGATCAAAGCAATCATCACCGAGCAAATCACATGATGAACGAAGCTTGGATTTGACAAAGTCAGTTATCTGAGTGAGCTTCAGAACATCGGAATTAATTATAATTTCACTCGGTGAAAATCTTCCGAGTTCATTGATAACCTTTTTCTCGGAATTCTTTCTTTCAAACTGCGTAAGATGTACGCCGCCTGTGGAAATATCGGCAAAGCAAAGACCGATATGTTTATCGGATGCATAAATGCAGGCAAGGAAATTATTTTTTCCTTCGTCAAGCATTGTGCTTTCAATAACAGTACCGGGAGTGAGAACACGTGTTACATCCCTTTTAACAATACCCTTTGCAAGAGCAGGATCTTCAAGCTGTTCACAAATAGCAACTTTATATCCCTTTGCAACAAGACGGGCGATATATGAATCTGCACTGTGGAAAGGAACGCCGCACATGGGTGCTCTTTCTTCCTGACCGCAGTCACGACCCGTCAACACAAGATCAAGTTCCGCAGAAACCTTCTTAGCATCTTCAAAGAACATTTCATAAAAGTCACCGAGACGGAACATGAGAATTGTGTCGGGATAATTCTCTTTTATCTGGAAATATTGCTTCATCATGGGTGTAAGCTCTGCCATGATACTACCATACCTTTCAAAAACTTCTGCGGGGCTGCATTAAGCAGCCCCATTTGATTTTAATTAGTGGCAACCGCTGCAGGATGAGCATTCGCCGCCGCAGTTGTGTTCCTGGGGAGGTTCGCAAGTTGCGGGGTCTTCACCCTGAAGGCAAAGTGCAAAGATTGCATTGATATACTGCATGAGCTTATCAATTTCAGTTCTTGCAGCTTCATAAGCCTGCATATTGGGGTTAGCCATGATCTGTGCATAGATTTCGCCGAATTCTTTATCATATGCTTCAAGCTTCTGCTCGCTCTTGTCTTCCTTTGTTGCTTCGTGCTGGAATGACATCTGAACAAGCTGAATTCTTGCGATGAGCTCATTGAGAGCTGTATCTTCTTCGTTAGCTTTCTGTGCAGCCATAAGATTTGTGTAGCGTTCATCCTGCTGAAGGAGCGCGCCGAGTTCTCTTGCTTTTGCAATTACGTCCATTTTTGTTTCTCCTAACTAAAAATTTATTTATAATACGCTAAACGCTCGTATTAACTTATTGAATCTCGCCTCTTAAAATCCAGGTGAGAGATTCCGTAACTTTAACATCACGGAATGTGCCGATGACTGATTCATCTGCAGGGAATTCGATAATAATATTTCCACCCGTTCTGCCTTCAATCAGACCGCCTTTGCTTACGCTTTCGCAAAGAACACGGTATGTTTTGCCAACCATCGATGAAGTTCTGACGGCGGCGATTTTTTCCTGAGTATCAAGAAGCTCTTTGAACCACTTACCTTTTTCTTCTCTTGAAACGGGGTCGGGCATTGAAGCGGCTTTTGTTCCGTTTCGTGACGAGAAGATGAATGTGTACATTGAAGTAAACTTTGCTTCTTCAACCAAAGAAACAGTATCAAGAAATTCTTCATATGTTTCCCCGGGAAAACCGACTATAACATCGCTTGTGACGGACAAATCAGGCATAACCGAGTATGCATAATGAAGCAGGTCAAGATATTTTTCTCTTGTGTATCTTCTGTTCATTTCAGTAAGAACTCTGTTATTTCCGCTTTGGAAGGGCAAATGAAGATGTCTTGCAACCTTTTTACACGATGCCATTGTATCAAGAAGCTCATATGTGCAGTCTTTGGGGTGCGATGTCATAAATCTGATTATAAAATCGCCGTCAATATCATTGAGTCTGCGAAGAAGCTCAGAAAAATTACAACCGTAATCGGGATGCTTGCCGTATGAATTAACATTTTGTCCGAGAAGAGTTATTTCTTTATACCCTTGCGAAACAAGCTGTTTTGCTTCCTCTATGATTGCTTCGGGGTCGCGACTTCTTTCTCTGCCTCTTACATAAGGAACAATGCAATAACTGCAGAAGTTGTTACATCCGTACATTATGGGAAGCCATGCTTTGAATTCACTGTCACGGTGAACAGGCAATTCCTCAACAATAACACCATCGTGTTCGGGAAACTCGCGTATTTTTTTGCCTCTTGTAAGATTAAAATAAAGAAATTCAGGAAATCTGTGCATAACATG
>JAZRJH010000135.1:0-2478 GCA_045645685.1 Acutalibacteraceae bacterium | reverse complement strand
AACATCACCTTTCGGAGTGAAAACAAAAACTTCTTCGGGAACAAGGTCACTCTTGATTGTTGTTACGATATCTTCAACATCTTCGGTATCGCTCTGATTTTCAAGAAGCTGTCTTATCCATGCAAGACGTTCTTCAAACTTAACAGTACCGTTGATGCCGAGTTTATATTTCCAATGCGCTGCGATACCGTATTCCGCAGTATGGTGCATATCCCATGTTCTTATCTGAACTTCAAAAGGAATGCCCTCTTTGCCGAGAACGGTGGTATGAAGCGACTGATACATATTGGGTTTGGGGGTTGAGATATAATCCTTGAATCTGCCGGGAATGGAATTGAACATATCATGAATGATACCAAGACAGTTATAACAGTCGATTACGGAATCAACAATAACACGCACGGCATAGATATCATAGATCTGGTCAAAATTCTTGTTACCCATATACATCTTACGGTAAATACCGTGAACAGATTTGAGTCGTCCGCTGACCTGCGCATTGGGAACAACTGTTTTGACTCTGTCTTCAATTCTCGCCTGAACATCTGCAAGGAATTCGTTTCGGCTCTGACTCTGCTTTTCAAGAGAGTCTCTGATTTCATTATAAGCAACGGGGTCAAGATAGCTGATTGCAAGATCTTCAAGCTCTTCCTTGATAGGTCGGATACCGAGACGGTGAGCAATGGGTGCATAGATTTCGCTTGTTTCTCTTGCGATTTCCCTGCGTCTTTGCTCAGGCTTGAACATAAGAGTTCTCATATTATGAAGTCTGTCGGCAAGTTTGATGATGATAACACGGATATCCCTTGACATCGCAATGAGCATTTTTCGGATATTTTCCGCCTGCTGTTCTTCCTTTGTTGGGAGCTGGATACGGACATTTTCACCGTCATCATTCTTTGTCTGAATCTGAACTCGTCCTATTTTGGTTACGCCTTCAACAAGTTCCGCAACCGTGTCGCCGAATTCCTTTGCAACATCTTCTTTGGTTAAATCGGTATCTTCAACCGTATCATGAAGAATTGCCGCAACGATGGAAGCCTCGTCCATTCCGAGACTTGCAAGAATAAGTGCAACGCTGAGCGGATGCATGATATAAGGCTCGCCCGAAAGACGCTTCTGGTCTTTATGGGCATCTGCCGCAATCTGATATGCCTTTCGGATGTGGCATATTTCATCATCTGTGCAGTCACCCTTAACGAGCTTCAATATCTCCTGCATACACTCATCGGGAGTTGCAAAAGTTCTGTCTGTGGATTTCAAAATATCTTTCATAAATATCCCTCATCAATCAATGAAGCTTCTGATTTTCTTCATCATCGCAGAGTCTTCAAGATTCACCTTCGGTGCATTGTCGGGGGCATAAACCGCACCCGTAAAATTATCTGTTGCAAGTATTCCCATTTCAAGCATTATTTCAACCACCACGGAAATCTTTGCAAGTTTTTCGCCGTCATCGCCGATTCGGACACATAACGTTTCGCAATATTTATCTTTGAGCGGTTTATGTTTTATGCTCTTATAAACATCAATCTGAAGCTGTCGGTCAGGAAGCAGTTGCTCTGCTTCTTCACGGGTCAGCATTTCGTTTCTTGAAAATTTATCAAAAAGTCTTGTGGCCGAAAGAACTTTTTCTTCGTTTGTTTCCGAATGTCTGATTGCTCTTACGATAACAGACACTCTTGTGTCGCCGTTATAGACATTTTTATCGAGATTAACCGCAAGGTCAACAATATCGCCTTTTTCAAACGGGAACAGCTTTTCCTGCATTCCGAAATAAACAACACCCGTTCTTGCTCCGTTTTTGGAAACAATCATTCTGATATGCTTCCCGTCGGAAATGCTTGCCACATCATCAATTCTGACACCGAAAAGACCGAAGCACGGCTGAGGATTTCCTGCGCCGAAAGGCTCAAGAAGACTCATGGAATCGAGAATTTCAAGGCTGATTGAAGAAGGAAGAAGCTTGCAATCAATTTTTTGGATTGCAAAAGGCATTTCCTTATCACGGGCATATTCATTTATCTTTTCACGGAAAGCCTGAATATCCGAAGATTTGAGACCGATACCCGCAGCAAGAGTGTGACCGCCGTAATGGTCAAGATGCTCCGATGCATATTCGATTGCATCATAAATCGAAAACCCTTCAATGCTTCTGCACGAACCCTTGGCCATTTCACCGTCACGGGAAATAACAACGCTGGGTCTGCCGTATCTTTCGGTTATTCTTGCGGCAACAATGCCGATAACACCCTGATGCCAACCTTCGCCGTCAACAACGATGATTTTATCGTTTATTATATCCGTTTCAAGTATCATATGTTCTGCGTCACGAAACACTTCGGTTTCGGTTATCTGCCTGTTCTGATTCATTTTCTGAATTTCGTATGCAACGAGTTCGGAAATTTTATCGTCATCACAAAGAAGAAGTTCAAGCGCTTTGTTTGCCGAACCCATTCTGCCTGCCGCATTGATTCT
>JAZRJH010000134.1:0-15492 GCA_045645685.1 Acutalibacteraceae bacterium | reverse complement strand
AGGTTTATGTCCTTGGCCGTCAGCCAACGCTATGCTTAATGGGAAAAAAGTTAAAATTCACAAGAGCATTCTTGTTCCTGATAAAGGCTCTTCTGCGGGCGAGATTGTTCAGAACAACAAACATCTTATTGTTTCCTGCGGTGACGGAAATTGCATCGAAATTCTGAATCTTCAGGCAGAAGGCAAAAAAGCAATGTCTGCTGATGATTTCATGAGAGGCAACGCTCTGAATATCGGAGACAAATTCGAATAATTTTCAAAGGTGATATATATGCCGTATTTATTTTATGATTACTATTATATAATTCTGGTTATTCCTGCAATGATCCTTGCTTTCGTTGCTCAGGGGATGGTCAAATCAACCTATAATAAGTTTTCCAAAGTCGGTAATTCAAGAAATATAACCGGTGCATATGCTGCACAGGCTGTTTTGACTCATTACGGAATTCATGATGTCCGTATCGAGCAGGTTTCGGGAAAGCTTACCGACCATTATGACCCCAAAGCAAAAGTCATAAGACTTTCGAGCGGCGTTTATTCAGGCACATCCATTGCGGCGGTTGGTGTTGCTTGCCATGAGGCAGGACATGCGGCACAGCATGCTGAAAGCTATGCTCCGATAAAAGTCAGAAATACTCTTGTTCCTGTTTGCAATATTGGTTCTACTCTTGGTATTCCGCTTGCAATTGTTGGATATTTTCTTGGCTTTGAACCACTTATCACAATCGGTCTTATGCTTTATGCTCTTATTGCTGTTTTTCACCTTGTGACTCTTCCCGTTGAATTCAACGCGAGTCAAAGAGCTATCAGGGTTATTGATGAAACAAGGCTTCTTTATGATGATGAAATTACAGGAGCAAAGAAAGTTCTTAAAGCTGCGGCAATGACTTATGTTGCATCGCTTGTTGTTGCATTGGCAAATCTTCTCAGATTAATTTTGAGATTTAATAACAGAAGAAACTAATTCCGAAGGGAAGTCGAATGTATGAAAAGTGCAAGACAAATTGCATTTGAAGCACTTTTAAAAATTCATAAGGATGGAGCATACTCTAATCTGATTATTGACAGTATGATAAAAGAAAATCCATCTCTCGATGAAAGAGACAGAGCTTTTATTTCCAATATTGTTTATGGCACGCTTGACCGTCTTATACTGATTGATTATAATCTTGGATTATATCTGAACCAGCCTGTTAAAAAGCTAAAGCCTGAACTTCATACTGTTTTAAGAATGGGTACATATCAGCTTCTTTTTATGGATAAAGTTCCTTCTAGAGCTGCGGTAAATGAAAGCGTTAATCTTGCAAAAGTTAACAAATCAAACTTTGCGGCATCAATGGTAAATGCAGTTTTGCGACGCGTATCCGAAAACGGAATAAGACTTCCGGATGAAGATGAAAAATCAATCGGATATTTATCTGTTAAATATTCATGTCCCGAATGGCTTCTTTCTTTGTGGGCTGATTCTTACGGGATTGATAATGCAATATCTCTTGCCGAAAAGGCTCTTGAGGCCGCACCGCTTGTTATTCGTTGCAACACAACCAAAATAACCGTGGATAATCTGATTTCAAAGCTTGCTGACGAGGGTGTTGTGGCTGAAAAATCAACTGTATTGCCCGATGCGTTGGTTTTAAAATCAACCAATGCAATTGATGAACTTGATGCTTACAAAAACGGTTTCTTTCATGTTCAGGATATTGCATCACAGATTTGTTGCAAGGCATTGAATCCTGAGCCGGGCGATGTTGTTTTTGACCTTTGTTCCGCACCCGGCGGTAAGACATTCACGATGGCTGAAATGATGGAAAACAGCGGCACAATAAGAGCTTTTGATATCTATCAGTCACGAGTTGAACTTATCCGTAACGGTGCTTCAAGACTCGGTCTGACAAATGTTTATTCGTATCTCTCAGATGCTGCTATATTTAATGAAAATTACGGAACTGCCGATAAAATATTATGTGATGTTCCTTGTTCAGGTCTTGGGATTATCCGCAGAAAACCTGAAATCCGTTTCAAAAAACCTGCTGATATTGACAATCTTCCTGAATTGCAGTATCGTATATTATGTAATGCAACAAGATATCTTAAGGATGGCGGCAGGCTTGTTTATTCAACGTGCACTCTTAATCCGAAAGAAAATTCAGAGGTGTGCGACAAATTCCTTGAAGAACATCCCGAATTTTCTGCTGTTAAAGTTTTACCGTCATTCCCGAGATATAAAGATAATGAACAGTATCTTACATTAATGCCTCATATTCATTCAACTGACGGATTTTTTGTAGCTGTTTTTGAGAAAAAAGTCGGAGGTGCTGAATGAACAGAGATATTTTATCAATGACATTTGATGAACTCTCGGATGAATTTTCTGCTCTTGGAATTCCGAAGTTCAGAGCCAAACAGATTTATGAATGGCTTCATAAGCATCTTGCAGGTGATTATGATGAAATGTTAAATATTCCGAAAATTCTTCGAGAAGAATTAAAAGAAAAACTTCCGATTTTAAACTGTAAAATTGAAAAGAAACAAGTTTCCGCAATTGACGGAACTATTAAATATCTTTTCAGACTTCATGACGGCGATTATGTTGAAAGCGTTGTTATGAAGTACAAGTACGGTTACACAATTTGTGTTTCATCTCAGGTTGGATGCAAAATGGGATGCGCTTTTTGTGCATCAACTCTCGGCGGATTCCAAAGAAGTCTTAATGCAGGCGAAATTCTTTCTCAGATTTATACAGCTCAGAAGGATATTGGCGAAAGAATATCACACATTGTTCTCATGGGAATGGGTGAGCCGCTTGATAATTTTGACAATGTTATGAGATTCATTGAACTTGTTACCGATGAAAAAGGCGTTAATATTTCAATGAGAAATATCTCACTTTCAACCTGCGGAATAATTCCGGGAATAAATCAACTTCTTGATAAACATCTGCAGCTGACTCTCTCAATTTCACTTCACGCTCCTGATAATGAAATCAGAAGTCAGATTATGCCCGTGAACAAAAAGTATCCCGTTGATGAACTTCTGAAAATCTGCAGAAAATATACAAAAGAAACATCGCGAAGAATTTCTTTTGAATATTCAATGCTTTCGGGATTCAATGATACAGATGAATGTGCAAGGCTGCTTGCTTCAAAACTCAAGGGTATGCTTTGCCATGTTAATCTGATACCCGTTAACGAGGTTGCCGAAAGTCCTTATAAACCAAGCACACCCGAAAGAATCGAAAAATTTATTGAGATTCTTTCCAAAAACGGAATCAATGCTACTGTCCGCAGAAAGCTCGGTTCGGATATAGATGCTTCGTGCGGTCAGCTCAGACAAAAAGAAAACAAACAGAAAGGAGATAGATTATGAAGATAGTTTCGCGTACCGATACAGGTCTTGTCCGTGAAAACAATCAGGATTCATACACCGCATTTGAAATTGACGGTGCTGTTGTTGCTGTTGTTTGCGACGGAATGGGCGGTGCAGCCGAAGGTGCTCTTGCAAGCAACCGTGCTGTCAGAGCAATCAAAGAATACATAGTCGAAAGATTTTATAACGGGATGAGCGATATTTCAATAAAATCTCTCCTTATTTCTGCGATTGAAAATGCAAACAGAGATGTTTACTCTTTGTCACAAACGGATGAAAAATATTTGGGAATGGGTACAACGGCTGTTGTGTCGATTGTTCTGAATGAAAATGTTTATACCGCTCATGCAGGCGACAGCAGAGCATACATAAAATTTGGCGGATATGTTACGCAGATAACAAAAGACCATTCTGTTATTCAGCAGATGATTGAAAAAGGTGAAATTTCTCCCGAAGAAGCGGATAATCATCCTGATAAACATATCATAACCCGTGCATTAGGTGTTGATAACGAAATCAAAGTTGATTTCTGTCAGGAAGATTTTATTGAAGACAGTTTGCTTATTCTTTGTTCAGACGGTCTTTCTAATTATGTTAAACCCGATGATATCATTAATCTTACAGATGATGGTTGCTATTATGAATATGCAGACAGACTTGTAAATCTTGCAAACGGCAATGGCGGTACGGATAATATTACTGTTGTTGCTGTCGGATATTAAGCTCATGCTTGATTTATGATTTGAAAGGATTGTTATATATGGATAATTATACTGGTAAAAGACTTGATGGCAGATATGAAATTCAGGAAGTAATCGGTGTAGGCGGTATGGCTGTTGTTTATAAAGCCTATGATAATATTGATGACAGAACTGTTGCTGTTAAAATTCTTAAAGAAGAATATCTCGCTAATGAAGAATTCCGCCGCAGATTCAAGAATGAATCAAAGGCAATCGCCGTTCTTTCACATCCCAATATTGTTAAGGTTTATAATGTCAGCTATGGTGACAGACTTCAGTATATTGTTATGGAATATGTTGAAGGCATTACTTTGAAAGAATATATTGAGCAGCAGGGCAGACTCGGCATAAAAGAAACTGTTCATTTCACAATGCAGATTCTCCGTGCTCTTCAGCATGCTCATGATAAAGGAATTGTTCACAGAGATATCAAACCTCAGAACATTCTTCTTCTTTCTAACGGCAACATCAAGGTTACTGACTTCGGAATTGCCAGATTCAGCTACAGCGATACAAAGACTATGACTGACAGTGCTATCGGTTCAGTTCATTATATCAGCCCCGAGCAGGCAAGAGGCGACACAACAGATGACAGAGCAGATATTTATTCAGTTGGTGTTGTTCTTTATGAAATGCTTACAGGTCAGCTTCCCTTCCACAGCGATAACTCTGTTTCGGTTGCTCTTATGCAGCTTCAGACTGACCCCAAACGTCCCAGAGAACTCAACAGCAGCATTCCCGTTGGTCTTGAACAGATTGTTATGCACGCTATGCAGAAGAATGCAAAGGACAGATATCTTACTGCAGCAGAAATGCTTCTTGATATTGAAGAGTTCAAGCGCAACCCCACAATCAGATTCCAGCGTGATTATTTTGTGGATAATGACCCTACAAAGTTTGTTCCCAAAAAGGCAACTACAGTTTCATCTGTTAATCAGCAAGCACCCGTTCATACTCCTGTAACTCAGCCTGATTATCTTGACTATGAAGATGACGATGAAAACGAACGCTCAGGCAAGGGCGGTCTTATTGCAATCGGTGTAACAATCGGTTTGCTTGTGCTCGGATTGTTTGTATTCATTTTCCTTTATTTCTTCACAGATGCATTCCAGCCTGATATGCTTGAAGTTCCCAACTTCTTCGGTAAGAATTATGAAACTGAAATCGCAGGCTCGGAATATGAAAAAGATTTTGACTTTATAATAGAGAATGTTTCAAACAGCTCATATGAAGACGGTACAGTATTTTTCCAGGCTCCTGCAAGCGGTCAGAAAGTTAAGCCTGAAAACAATGTGATTACTCTTTCTGTTGCTGATAATGCACAGGAACTTGTTGTTCCCGATGTTTACGGTTATCAGCATGAACTTGCAAAAGAAACTCTTGAATCAAAAGGTTTCAAGGTTCAGTCACTTCCCATTCTCAATCTTGTTCAGCCTTTCGGCACAGTTATCAAAACTGAACCTGCTGCAAATTCGGAGGTTACAAGTGACACAACAATCACAATTTATTTCGCAAGTGACGAAGATCTTATTCAGGTTCCCGATAATGCAGTTGGCTGGGATATTGAAATGGCAAAAGCTATCATTGAATCTGTAGGTCTTACCGTCGATGATGAAATTATCTATGAAAACAGCTCTGAAGAAAACGGAACTGTTATCAGAACAGAACCCGAAGCGGGTGAAAAAGTTATTCAGGGCAGCAAGGTTAAACTCGTTGCAAGTAACGGTATTCCCGAAGTCGGAACAGCTACTCTTACCATCAATCTTCCTTCATCAGGAAGCACAAGAGGTAATTTTGAAGTGTTCATAAATAATGAATCATTTATCACCAAAACACTTCTTATGGATGGTAAGGAATATTCAACTGAAATTCAGGGCAGCGGCGAAAATGCATCCGTAAAGGTTTATATTGATGATAAAGAATATTATACCTGCACAGTTGACTTCACAAAAAATCCTGCGGTGATAAGCAATGCTTCTTATTCATCAAATTCAAGTCTCGGAATAAGAAAAGCTATGCCTTCTGTTATTGGTCTTTCATATGAAACAGCGGTTGCACAGCTTAATGCTCAGGGATTCCATAATATTGTAAAAAAATCCGATTACTCTGCATCTTCAAATCAGTTTAATATAGTTACAAAACAAGAACCTTCCGCATCGTCTCAGGGTATACTCGGTGTGACAAATACTTATTCAACCGATACAGAGATTATACTTCATGTAGGTTCGGACTTCTGATTATGATGCAAAAAGAAGGAATTATTATTAAAGGTATCGGCGGCTTCTATTATGTTGAAGCCGCTGATGAGATATATGAATGTAAAGCAAGAGGGATATTCCGAAAATCGGGAGTAAAACCCTTGGCAGGCGATCGTGTTCTTATAAGCATTAATGAAAATGCTGAAAATACAATTGAAAAGATTTTTGAACGTAAGAACGCTCTTGAAAGACCTCCTGTTGCTAATGTTGATAAACTTTTTATTGTTTCATCGGTTTGTGAACCAAAACCTGTTTTGTTGATTATTGACAGACTTACAGCTCTTGCAACTGTTAAAAATATTGAGCCGATTGTTGTTTTCACCAAGAATGATCTTGACGATGCATCGGAATATATTTCAATATATAAAAAAGCAGGAATCAAAGCTTTTTCTGTTTCATGTGTCAATGGTGACGGCGTTGAGCTTGTGAAAAATGAGCTCAATGGCTGTATAAGCGCATTTTGCGGTAACACGGGTGTGGGTAAGTCATCATTGCTTAATGCAATTGATCCTTCTCTGGCTCTTAAAACAGGTGAAATCAGCGATAAACTCGGCAGAGGAAGACATACAACAAGACACAGTGAAATGATAAAGGTTGATGGCGGATATGTTGCTGATACACCCGGTTTTTCATCTTTTGATTCGGAAGAAAACGAAATCATTTTAAAAGATGATTTACCGTATGCTTTTAAAGAGTTCGAAGATTTCATCGGTGAATGTAAATTCACTTCCTGTCTTCATGTTAAAGATAAAGGATGCAGAATTATTCAGGCTGTTGAGGAAGGAATCATTCCCGTTTCCCGTCATGAGAGCTATTGCACAATGATGGAGGAAGCTAAAAATATTAAAGAGTGGGAAATCCGTAAAAAGTAATAAGTAACGATTAAACACCGTTCTGATTATAATGTATTGAGCAATGACTCGAACATTAGTCAGGCGGTGATTTTATTGAGATATGAATCAAGGGGATCAATATGCATTGCGTTTGCAATCGGTATGATTGTTGCATCGTTATTCCCTTATACAATTGCTGTTCTGATAATTTCTGCGATATTAATATTTGCAGGTCTGAGTCTGTGCAGATATTAGCGAAAGGGGATAGTTCTGATGAAAATTGTTGTTGTCAGAAGTCCAAAGATTTTCAGCGGTTTTCTTCGTATGATTTTTGGTATAAAAAAGAATGAAATGATTGGCTGATTTATAAAGACGGCAATTTGCCGTCTTTTTTCTTGCTTTTTATTAACTGTTTATGATAGAATATTAAAAAAGATTTTCGGAGAAAGAAAAATGAAAATATCCATTGACTCAAATAAAAGATATCAACAGTTTGAAGGAATAGGTGCCAGTGGTGCATGGCTTGCTCAGGTTGTTGGCGGATGGAATCATATTGATCCTGAAAGCGGAAAAGAGGTCAGAAACAGAATATCAGAACTTCTTTACAGCAAAGACAACGGCATTGGCATGAGAACATACCGTTATAACATCGGTGCAGGTTCAAAATATTCAGGCAAAGGCGAATATTCCATGCCTGCAAGAAGAACAGAATGTTTTGAAATCTCAAAAGGCATTTATGATTGGAACC
Organism: Acutalibacteraceae bacterium; assembly: GCA_045645685.1. Taxonomy (GTDB): domain Bacteria; phylum Bacillota; class Clostridia; order Oscillospirales; family Acutalibacteraceae; genus CAG-177. The sequence goes on along the minus strand of JAZRJH010000134.1, from coordinate 7,547 downwards.
GTGATGCTAATGCGGTATATATGATGAAACAAGCTGTAAAAGACGGTGCTTCTGAAGTTATTCTTTTTGTTAATTCTCCGCCTGAAAGAATAACGAAAAACGGAATGGCTCATTCAGATAAGGGCAAATTGTTCAAGGAAAATTTATCGTCAGATAATTATGAAGAGTTTGCAGATTTTTGTCTTGATGTGACCGAACATTTTATATCAGAAGGTTTACCTGTTAAATATCTTTCACCCGTTAATGAACCGATTTGGATGTGGAACGGCGGTCAGGAAGGTTGCCATTACAAACCCTGGAGTGTTGCAAAAATTTTTGATGTTTTGGCAGAAAAAATATCCCAAAGACCCTTGCTGAATTCTCTTAAACTTTCAGGTGCAGAGTCAGGAGACCTCAGATGGTTCAATAAATCATATACAAGATTTCTTCTTAAAAATCCAAAGGTTCTTAATTATATTGATGCGATTGATGTTCATTCATACTGTTTACCGATTCCTGTTCCGTTTGACATTCCTTTTTTGAATAACAGAGTATCGTTCGTTAAACGATTCAGAAAATGGATGGATAAAAACTATCCCGATATTCCTGTTAAAATGAGTGAGTGGTGTCATATGCAGGGCGGAAGAGATAAAACTATGAAATCTGCTCTTGTTATGGCAAAAACAATGTTTGAAGACATTTCTATGCTCAATGTTAGCTCATGGCAACATTGGATTTCTGTTTCAGAAGTTGATTATTGTGACGGGCTTATTTACATAAATCTTGATGACAAAACTTTTGAAACAACCAAAAGGTTATATGTAACAGGAAATTTTTCAAAGTACATTCCTTATAATGCTACAAGAATTGAGATTGTTTCGGAAGATAAAGATCTGCTTGTTCTTGCCTTTGAAAAAGATAATCAGATTACAATGATTGTTATTAATCCTTTGGAGTCAGAAAAATCTGTATCTCTTCCTATTGAAGGAAAAGTCAAAAGGGTTGTTACTGATTCTGAAAATAATCTGGCAGAAGATTTTACTGATGCTTCAGATATTATTATTAATCCCGAATCGGTTAATACCTTGATTTTTAATATTTGAAAAGGGGGTATCCGAATGAAACAAAAAATATTATCTCTTTTTAATCTTGTGAAAAACAATTGGACAACACCGCCTGAAGGTCATTATATACCTTTCAAAGAAATTGTGTCATTGTCGGCAGGCGGAATTGGTGTTAAATTTATCATGTATTGTGTTGGAAACATGATTATCAGCATCGGAAACAGTCTTATAGGAAACACTATTGGTATTGACCCGTCTGCGATTTATGTGATTTATATCATCAGCGTTATATCAGGATTTCCTCTTACAGCTTTAAGAGCGAGAATGATTGACAATTGCAAAAGCTCAAAAGGCAAATACAGACCATATATTTTGTCTATGGGTATTCCTACGGTAATTCTCGGAATTCTTTTTATATGGATGCCGTATGAAAGCATGAGTCTGACTTCAAAATGTGTTGCTGTTTTGCTTTTTAATATCGGTTTTCAGTTTTTCTATAATTTTTATACCGATGCATATGACAGTCTGATTAATGTTTTATCGCCCAATACTATTGAAAGAACAGATGTATATGCAGTTAAAGCTGTTATTGAAAATCTTTCTCCTTCAATTGCAAACATTTTTCTTCCCCTTGTTGCAAAAATAATAACAGGCGATAACACGTTATATGATTTAAGAGTTTACAGATATTTATATCCTCCGATGCTTATTGTTGGATTCCTGATTTCTGTTCTTGTTTATGTAAATACTGAGGAGAGAATTGTTCAGCCCGGAAGCCGAGTTATCAGAATCAGTTTTATCGATGCATTCAGAGCAGTTGTAAAAAATAAATATTTCTGGATAATTTCTCTTGCAGGTTGGATCGGATTTCTTGAGAGTTCATTCAACACTATTATCGGTTGGATGTATAATTATCAGGCGGCTTGTTCTGCAGGTCAATATGCAATCATAACTGCAATTGCTGGCAACGCTTCATTCTGGCCGAATCTTTTTGCGCCTTATCTTATCCGAAAATTCGGAAAGAAAAATGTTCTTATTTTCAGCAATATTATGAACATTATTTTTATTTCATTGATGCTTCCTGTTATTCGAATGAAGGGTAATAATCTTATCTGGGTTCTGCTTGTATTCACATTTATAAATCAACTTCTCACATCGCTTGGTCATTTTATGAATCCCAGTCTTAATGCCGATATCAGAGACTATCAGCATTATATTACCGGCGAAAGAATTGACGGAATGTTCTCGGCGGTCGGTCTTATAGGAAGTGTTATTTCACTTGCAACAAATTCTGTTCTTCCTGCGATTTATGAAGGAGCAGGTCTTAACAAATCTGTTGCGATTTCACTTGGATATGACGGTTCAAATGTTTATGATGTTCTTTATAACAATGAATATTTTGTACATATATGTTCCGTTCTTATTATTGCTTCAGCAGTTGGTGCGGCACTCAATGTTATTCCTTTCTTCTTCTATGATTTAACAGAAACAAAACAGCGGGCAATGATTATTGTTCTTAAAATCAGAGCATTGTTTGAAGATTACGGCAACGGAGTTTTATCGGATGAAAATCTTATTGAAGCAATTGATATTATAAAAGAAGCAGAATTGTTCAAAAATAAAAATATCTATACCGATTTGAATGATAAACTCAAAAAAGCTAAAAAATCAAGAGATAAGGATTTGATTAAATCGATAAAAGATGAGAACAAATTACTTGCCGAAGAAAACGAAAAAATTGTCATATCGCAATATGTTATAAAAGAACTGAATAAATTCAATACTGAAGAAGGTAAAGAAGAAATAAGAATAGCGGAAATTATATCTTCGGCGGGATTAAATGGGTTTATGGATGCAATATCTGCCAATGCAGATTCAGAATTTGTTACAGAAAGAAAAAGTACAGTCAGAATTTCAAAGAAAACAATTGCAAAGTATTATCCTGATTCAATAACAGAATATGACTCGTCTGTATTTGACAGATTGTTTAATGATGAATACAGAATCGAAAAAGAAATCAGAGAAGTTCTTTCTGAAATTAAAAAAGCAAACGAAAACAATAATAAAACCAAAATAAACGATTTAAAAAATAAACTTGAGAAATTGAGAATTGAAAAAGCAAAAATTAAGAATGAAATTAAGTCTGAAACAAAAAAATATAATATTTATAACAGAGCTGTCAAGGTTTATCTTGATGCACAAAGAATTATCGCTCAACATAAAAATTATAATGAATACGATAAAATTGCAGAAAGATATAATAATTTAAAAACCGAACAATAAAAATCTCCCCTCGGAATTATTCCGAGGGGAGTAATTTTTAATATTCAAGTGAACCTTCAAAAACAAGTTTTGTTGAACCTGTAAGAAGAACACCGTCATCGCTGTAATTAACAATAAGGTCGCCGCCGGGAAGTTTAACGGTAATATCTGAATTCTTCTTGCAGAAGCCGTTTTCAACTGCTGCAACAGCAGCTGCACAAGCGCCTGTACCGCAAGCAAGAGTTTCGCCGTTACCGCGTTCCCAGACTCTCATCTTGATTGTTGTTTCATTAACAACTCTGACGAATTCGGTGTTGACTCTGTGAGCAAAAATGTCAGCTTTCTCAAATGCAGGACCAATCTTTTCAATGTCGATTGTGTCAACTCTGGGAACAAATACAACACAGTGGGGGTTACCCATTGATACACAAGTGATATTATGAGTTTCGCCTTTGATTTCAACGGGAGTGTTGATGAATTTATTCTGTCCGTTTGAACCTGTAACTGCATTTTCAAGATCAGCTTTGCCCATGTTTGCGCAAACTGAAGTAACCTTGCCGTTCATAAGATAAAGTTCAACTGTTCTGATACCGCTTGCAGTTTCAATTGCAACTGTATCTGAATCAGCGTCAATATAACCTTTATCATAAACATATTTAGCAACTGAACGGATAGCATTACCGCCCTGTCTGCCTTCACTGCCGTCAAGGTTGAATACTCTCATCTTGACCTGAGCAACATCGGATTTTTCAATAAGGATAACACCGTCGCAACCTACGCCGTGATGTCTGTCGCAAATGCTGACGCAAAGGCTTTCGGGGCAGGTGATTGAGTTGTCAAAGTTTTCGATAATAACATGGTCATTGCCTGAGGCGTCCATTTTTGCGAAGTTGAGAGTTCTTCTTTCAGAACGCATATCGTTGATATCAACAAGCTCTGTGTTCTCCTGATTGAAGCGGCTTGCGATAATATCAGCAAGAGCATTTGCTGTGTCAAGAGAAGTGATGCAAGTAATTGAAAGCTGAATAGCACGTCTCTGAAGAGCAATGTAATCGCCCATTGTTGAGTCATAGAGAGCACCTGTGTAAACAACATAATTAACTTTGCCGCTTTCAAGAAGCTCAAAGATATCGTTGCCTTCATTCATGCCTCTTACATATTCAACATCGATACCAAGCTGTGAAATAGCATCAGCTGTATCTTTGGTTGCATAAATTTTAATCTTAAGGTCATCAAGTTTCTTTGCAAGTGATACAGCATCAAGAATATCATGTTTATCAACGCTCAGAAGAATGCCGATGCCTTTTTCTGCTGTGGGAAGCTGAATGTTGAAACCTGCAGAAGTGAGACCCTTGAAGAGTGCTTCTGCCATTGTTTTACCAATGCCGAGAACTTCACCGGTTGACTTCATTTCAGGTCCGAGAATTGAGTTAACATCAGAAAGTTTTTCAAATGAGAATACAGGAACTTTAACTGTGAAATAGGGGGGAGTCTTATAAAGTCCTGTGCCGTAACCAAGATCCTTAAGTGAATGACCAACCATAACTTTTGATGCGATATCAACCATGGGAACGCCTGTTACCTTGCTGATATAAGGAATGGTTCTTGAAGCTCTGGGATTAACTTCGATAACATAAAGCTCATTGTGATAGATAAGATACTGAATATTAACAAGACCCTTTGTGCCGAGAGAAAGTGCAAGTTTTTCAGAGCATTCGATGATGTTCTTTCTCATCTTATCCTTGAGATTGTAGGGAGGATAAACATCAATTGAGTCACCGCTGTGAACGCCTGCTCTTTCAACATGTTCCATAATACCGGGGATAAGAACATCCTTGCCGTCGGAAATAACGTCAACTTCAAGTTCAGTACCCATCATGTATTTATCAACAAGAACGGGATTTTCGATTTCGCCTGAAAGGATGATATCCATGTAACGTTCAACATCTGCATCTTCGTGTGCGATTGTCATATTCTGACCGCCGATAACATATGAAGGACGGAGAAGTACGGGATATCCGAGTGTGTTTGCAGCTTTGAGAGCTTCTGCTTTTGTCATAACACCGAGACCCTTGGGTCTGAGAATGCCGAACTCTTCAAGGAGAGCATCGAAACGTTCTCTGTCTTCAGCGGTATCGATTCCGTCAGCTGATGTGCCGAGAATCTTTATGCCGTTTTCATCAAGGAATTTTGTGAGCTTGATAGCAGTCTGACCGCCGAATGCAACAACAACACCGATGGGTTTTTCAACATTTATGATGTTCATAACATCTTCGGGAGTAAGAGGCTCAAAATAGAGTCTGTCTGCAGTGTCGTAGTCAGTAGAAACTGTTTCGGGATTGTTGTTGATGATTGCAACTTCATAACCGAGTTCTTTGAGTGTCCATACACAATGAACTGATGAATAGTCAAATTCAATACCCTGACCGATTCTGATGGGGCCTGAACCGAGAACGATGATTCTTTCTTTCTCGCTCTTTTCAAGGAAAGGACGAGCTTCACATTCGCGGTCATATGTTGAATAGAAATAGGGAGCAGCAACAGGGAAGTTTGATGAGCAAGTGTCAACAATCTTGTATACAGCTTCTTTGTGAGCGGGAAGTTCAGAAACGCCTGAGAGACGCTTGAGAGCTGCATCTGTATATCCGTAAAGTTTACCCTGATTATATTTTTCTTCGTCAATATTGCCGTTTGCAATTGAGTTTTCAAAATCAGCAAGATTCTTGAGTTTAAGAAGGAACCATTCGGTAATCTTTGTGATTTCGTGAATTTCTTCAATTGACATGCCGCTCTTGATAGCTTCAAATACAGAGAAGAGTCTCATGTCGTCTGTATTCTTAAGTCTTTCAACAAGAGGAGCGTTTGTTTTGGGAACGGCATTGAGAGTATCAAGAGAAATTTCTGCACCTCTGACAGCTTTCATGATTGCCATTTCAAATGTGGGACCGATTGACATAACTTCACCGGTTGCCTTCATCTGTGTACCAAGCATACGGCTTGCATTCACAAACTTATCGAAAGGCCATTTGGGAAGTTTAACAACGATGTATTTAACGTCAGGTTCAAATGCTGCGCAGTCAAGACCGGTTTCTTCGTTCTTGATTTCATCAAGAGTCATGCCGAGAGCAAGCATTGCTGTAACCTTTGCAATGGGATAACCTGTTGCTTTACTTGCAAGAGCAGATGAACGTGAAACACGGGGATTAACTTCAATAACTGCATAGTCCATGCTGTTGGGATCAAGAGCAAACTGGCAGTTACATCCGCCGATGATTCCGAGTGAATCAACTATCTTGAGAGATGCATTGCGAAGCATCTGGTATTCTTCGTCTGTAAGTGAAAGTGCAGGAGCAGCAACGATACTGTCGCCTGTATGAATACCAACGGGGTCGAAGTTTTCCATGCTGCATACAGCGATGCAGTTACCTGTACTGTCTCGCATTGTTTCAAATTCGATTTCTTTCCAACCGAAGATATATTTTTCAACAAGAACCTGAGTGATGGGGGAGAGATCAAGTCCTGTTTTTGCAATAACAGCAAGTTCTTCACGGTTGTTTGCAACACCGCCGCCGCCACCGCCGAGTGTGAATGCGGGTCTGATAATGATGGGATATCCGATTCTGTCTGCAATTTCGAGTGCTGTTTCAACATCGTTTGCAATTTCAGAAGGAATAACAGGCTGATTGATTGATTCCATGGTATCACGGAACATCTTTCTGTCTTCAGCCTTGTCGATTGCTTCGGCATTGGTACCAAGAAGTTTAACGCCCTGGCTTTCAAGGTAACCGTCCTTGCCCAGCTGCATAGCGATAGTAAGACCTGTCTGACCGCCGAGACCTGCAAGGAGACTGTCGGGCTTTTCTTTTTCGATAATTCTCTTGACTGTGTCAGCAGTAAGAGGTTCAAGATAAATTTCGTCTGCAAGAGCTTTGTCAGTCATGATTGTTGCAGGGTTTGAGTTAACAAGAACAACATCAAGACCTTTTTCTTTAAGAACACGGCAAGCCTGTGTTCCGGCATAGTCGAATTCAGCAGCCTGTCCGATAACGATAGGACCTGAGCCGATAACCATTACCTTTTTGATTTCTTTATTGATTGGCATAAAATAACCCCCTTACTAATTATCAATCCTTAAGAAGTTTAACAAGAACAGCTTTCTGTGCATGAAGTCTGTTTTCTGCTTCTTCAAAAATTTCTTTTGCGTGCTCTTCGAATACTTTGGCTGTGATTTCTTCCTCTCTG
>JAZRJH010000133.1:0-3827 GCA_045645685.1 Acutalibacteraceae bacterium | reverse complement strand
CGTTATCTCCTGCATCGTAATCCTTCTTGTTTCACTCCTCACAAAAGCTCCCTCAAAGCAAATCGAAGAGGACTTCGAAGCTGTTAAACCAGGTAAATAAAATATAAAAATTACCGCCTCAACCAATCGGTCGCGGCGGTGTTGTTATTATCATAAATATGTCACAGACCCATAATTTTGCCGAAGACAAACTTCACTTTTGCAGAAAACTTCACTTTGCGAAGCAATACTTCACTCACTACAGGTGAACTTCACTAAAAAATCCCTTGTCAACCGACAAGGGATTTTTTCTTACATGCTTTCGGGAACGTTGATGCTGAACATTGTGAGAATATTTGCAAGAACATTCTTTACACAAAGGCAAAGGCTGAGTCTTGCCTGCATGAGCGCTTCTTCTTCGCAATTAACACGGCAAGCGTTATAGAACTTGTGGAAAAGAGTTGCAAGGTCAACGGCATAGCGTGTGATCTTTGCGGGGTCATAGTTCTTTGCGGAGTTGATGATTTCATCCGTAAGAGAAGCAAGATGTCTGATAAGCTCTTTCTCTTCGGGTGCATTGAGAAGTGCAAGCTCAGGAATTGTGCATTCTCTCTGAATCTTTCCTTCGCCCTCGAGTTTCTTAAGGATGCTGCAGATTCTTGCATGAGCATACTGGCAGTAGTAAACAGGGTTCTGTGAACTCTGTTCAACAGCAAGGTCAAGGTCGAAGTCCATCTTTGAGCCGGGATCTCTCATATTGAAAAGGAACCGGACTGCATCGATGGGGATTTCTTCAAGAAGATCAACAAGAGTGATTGCCTTGCCTGAACGCTTGCTCATGCGGACAACTTCGCCGTCACGGGTAAGGTTGACAAGCTGCATGAGAACGATATCAAGATTATCGCCGTTGCATCCGATAGCATCAAGAGCGCCCTTCATTCTTGCAACGTGGCCGTGGTGGTCAGCGCCCCATACGTCGATTGCTCTGTCGAAGCCTCTGATTGCAAGTTTGTTGCGATGGTAAGCGATATCGGCGGCAAAATATGTGGGATTGCCGTTTGTTCTGATAAGAACTTCATCCTTGAGTTCAAGGCGTTCGATTTCTTCGGGAGTTTTGCCTTCCTTTGCAAGTCTTGCGCCGAGAACTTCCTTGTTCTTATACCAGAGAGCGCCGTCCTTTTCGTAAGTCAGACCCTTATCCTTCATTATGTTGAGAGTTTCTTCAAGCTCACCGTTGTTATGAAGTGTGCTTTCAAGGAACCATGTGTCGTATTCAATGCGGTATTTGCCGAGATTTTCTTTCATAGCGGCAATATTCTTGGGAAGCGCATAAGCAACAAGAGCCTTTCTGCGCTCGCTTTCGGATGCTTCAAGATACTTGTCGCCGTTGATTTCGGCAAATTCCTTTGCACGCTGAATGATATCTTCTCCGTGATAGCTGTCTTCGGGAAGTTCAACCGCATCTTCGCCCTTATAGAGCTGCTGATATCTGATATCAAGCGAAAGACCGAATTTATCAATCTGATTGCCTGCATCGTTAACATAGAATTCACGGCTTACGCTGTAGCCTGCGCAATCCATAACAGCTGCAAGGCAGTCACCGAGAGCGCCGCCTCTTGCATTACCCATATGCATGGGGCCTGTGGGGTTTGCGGAAACGAATTCGATGTTGATTTTCTTGCCTGCGCCGTAGTTTGAGCGGCCGTAAGCATCGCCCTTTTCAAGAATATCCTGAATGATGCAAGCGTTGAAGCTCTCTTTAAGATAGAAATTCATAAAACCGGGGCCTGCGATTTCGCATCTGTCAACAAATGTGTCGCAAAGCTCAAGTCTGTCAACGATTGTCTGTGCAATCTTACGGGGAGCGCTCTTAAGGTCTCTTGCCCATGCCATAGCGGCATTTGATGAGTAATCGCCGTTTTCTTTGTTGGCGGGTACTTCAATAATGAAATCGCTCAATGCAACTTCGGGAAATTCGCCGTCTGCAACAGCTCTGCCTGCAGCTTCGATGATTGCATTGCGGATTTCGTTGATTGCCTGTTTAACAAGAACTGACATTTATTATTCCTCCTTAGGTGTTACGGCAACGGTAAGCTCGTTTTCCGATGCCGGGGTGTTGTTGAAATCAATTGTGTAAGAAAAATTAAGAATACCGCCGTTTTCCGTCATTTCATTTGAGATTTTCTTTGCAAAAATTCCCATAATCAATTCGCCGTAGGGTGTTCTGTAAAAACAGGTGTGGCGGCGGTCTGTTTCAATCACCATTTCGGTGTTGTATTTGCCTGCACGGGTCATGGAAATCTTGTTTGCACCTTCAACATCAAGGGTTGTGACGCAATTATCAAGCTCTTCGTCGGTTTCGGAATAAACAACCTTGCAGCCACTTTCCGTCACTTCAAATTCGCCTGCCGTGGTGAGTTCTGCTTCGTATTCTTCGCCGTCCTGAACGTGACGGTCTGTGATTTTAATTATTGCTTTTTTCATAATTTATCTTTCCAATGCCAAATTTATAAGTCTGTCAAGCAATTCCGCATAGGGAACACCCGATGCCGCAAAGAGCTTGGGATACATACTGATTGAAGTGAATCCGGGAATGGTGTTGGGCTCGTTAAGGAAAATTTCGCCGTTTTCCTTAACAAAGAAATCAACTCTTGTGAAACCTTCGCATCCGAGCGCTCTGTAAGCCTTGATTGCCTGAGCCTGAACGGCTCTGAGCATATCTTCGGAGAGTCTTGCAGGGATGTGAAGCTCGCTCTCGTTTGCAAGATATTTTGCATCGTAATCATAGAATTCGTTGCAGGGAACAACTTCGCCGACAACCGATGCCACGGGGTTTTCGTTGCCCATAACGGCAACTTCCACTTCCTTGCCGATAACACCTTCTTCAAGCACAAGCTTCTTATCGTGAACAAAAGCTTTTTCGCAAGCCGTTTCGAGCTCTTCAATATTCTTTGCCTTGCTGATGCCTACGGATGAGCCTGCATTTGCAGGTTTTACGAAAATGGGATAACCAAGCTTCTCGCCTGCGCCCTTCAATAAAGCGGCTTTATCCGCCGAATAAGCGTGTTTGTCAAAAGCAACCCACTTTGCCTGGGGTATGCCGTAAAAGTCCGCCAGAGCGTTTGTGACAGCCTTATCCATGCATGCAGAGCTTGCCGCCGTGCCGCAACCTACATAAGGAATGCCCGCAATCTCCAGAAGACCCTGCATTGTGCCGTCTTCGCCGTTTTTGCCGTGAAGCACGGGGAACACAACATCCACTCTCTCGATTTCAGCCTTACCGTCATTGTATCTGATGATGCCGTGGTGCGCTCTGTCGCAGGAAATAACAGCTTTTTCAAGGTTTTCCTTATCTTCGAGCCACTTCTCATCGGGAAGCATATCGGGTGAGCCGTTGTAGACATAAATCTCGCCGTTTTTGGTGATACCCATGGGGATAACATCGTATTTATCGGCAGGAATATTTTTGATAACAGATGATGCAGACTGAAGCGAAACATCATGTTCGCTTGAAACGCCGCCAAAAAGAACAAGGACTTTTTTCTTCATTTACCAATCGCTCCTAACGCACAAAATCCCATTTTAACTTTTAAATAATAACATAATATTTCGTAATAGTCAACAAATTTGACTACGGTATTTTGTACAATATTATTACCGTTTTGCCGCATTATGCCCTGCCGAATGAACAAACGGACAATATTTTTGTATATTAGATTTACTATATCTCTATAGAAATATTAAATTTATTTATATAATATAGCTTTTAATTCTTTTCTGGAACAATAAATCATTTTTGATGTGATATAATTCCGGATGTATAATAGCTAAAATTTTTCATCGGCAAA
>JAZRJH010000132.1:0-13447 GCA_045645685.1 Acutalibacteraceae bacterium | reverse complement strand
CCATTGCTTCAAGTGCAACAAACAAATCCGAATCCATTATGATTGATTCGGAATCGATGATATCTGAACAGAATCTTTCGGTCTCTTCCGCAGATGCTCTTTCGTTGAGTGCTGACATTCCGATTACTGCGCAGCGGAATTTTTTTATGTTCAGATTATCGATTATTCCCTTCATTGTGAGCCGTGCAGTTTCAAGCCCGACGGAATAATAGTTGATGCTTTCGCCGTAAGCGCTGCAGATGAATTCACCTTTATCGTTAAACACAACAGCGGTTGTTTTGCTTCCGCCACCGTCAACGCCGAGAAAATACGAATTGTTGCTCATTGCGGCACCTCCATAATTGTTTACAGTTTATACATTTTGTTTTATCAGGATATCAATATATGAATGGTATTATTTGATTGGAATATAGAGATATTTATATAGATTCAGAGAAAGGATGAATGATTTGAATAACCGAAAACATCCGTGTGTTATGGTTTGCGTCACCCAGCAGGAATCCTGCCTGAGGCTTATCGAAGCAGGCGCAAGAATTGCAAAAGAAGAGAATCTTCCGCTTTCCGTAATAAGTGTTTTCCGTGAAAGCAAGGGAATGAATGCAAATGACGGGGGATTGCTTGAAAATCTATTTGTCTGCGCCCAGAAATATAATGCAACGATGAATGTCTATTTCAACGACAGTCCGTCGCTTGTTGTTGCCGTTGCAGCAAAAAAGAATAACGCATCAATTCTTGTTACGGGATTCCCTGCAGAAGGGAGCAGCGGTTTTATTGCAAGAATTCACGATATTCTGCCTGAACTGACCATAACGATGGTCGACTCCGAATCCAATGAATACAAAATCATGCAATATGATAAGGAAGAAATTGAAGAAGCAAGAAAAATGTCAGTTCATTGAAATTCCGCCCGAAAAAAGTCGGTTGACTGCATTTCTCAATAATCTGTAATCCTCGCCCTCAAGGGCGGGGTTTTTCTTCAGCAGATTTTCTGCTGCGGCATGGGTTTCTCTTATCGCTTCGCCGTCTGTCATCATATCGGCTATTTTAAGCTCGGGCAAACCGTGTTGTCGTGAGCCGAAGAAGTCGCCGGGTCCACGGAGCTTCAGGTCTTCGTCTGCAATCCTGAATCCGTCGGTTGTTGATGCAAGAATTTTGAGTCTGTGTTCGGTTTCTTCATTCTGTGCATCGGAAATCATTATGCAGGTTGATTTTTCTGATCCTCTTCCGATTCTTCCACGGAGCTGATGAAGCTGAGAGAGTCCGAATCTTTCTGCGTTTTCAATAACCATTATAACGGCATTCGGAACGTCGATTCCTACTTCAATAACCGTTGTTGAAACAAGAAGCTGTGTTTCACCCGAAGAGAATGAATTCATAACCTCTTTCTTTTCGGCAGGCTTCATTTTTCCGTGAAGCAGACCAACCTTGAATCCTTTGAAAAATCCTTCCGAAAGATTCTGATAAAGCTCTGTTGCTGCAGTAAGCTCCGATTCTTCGCTTTCGGCGACAAGTGAACAAACTATGTAACCCTGTTGACCGTTGCAAAGATGTTTTTTCACATAACCGTAAGCCCGTTCGCGGATTTCGGAATTAACAAGATATGTTTCAACTTTTTGTCTGCCTTTGGGAAGCTCGTCAAGAATGCTCAGATCCAAGTCACCATAAATAATAAGAGCAAGTGTTCTCGGAATGGGAGTTGCCGACATAACAAGTGTGTGCGGATTTATTCCCTTGGATGATAACGAACCTCTTTGATTAACGCCGAATCGGTGTTGCTCATCTGTTACGGCAAGTGCAAGATTTGAAAATTCAACGTCTTTCTGAATGAGAGCGTGAGTTCCGATTGCAAGGTCAATTTCACCGTTTCGGAGTGCTTCTTTTATTTTTTTCTTTTCTGCGGCAGGAGTTGAGCCTGTGAGAAGACCGATTTTTATATCGGTGTTTTCAAACATTTTTGCGAGTGTTTTGTAATGCTGCATTGCAAGAACTTCCGTAGGTGCCATAAGTGCACTCTGATATCCGTTTCTTGCGCAATTATATATAAGTGCGGCGCTGACTGCAGTTTTGCCCGAGCCTACGTCACCCTGAAGAAGTCTGTTCATGGGAACACTTTTGAGCATATCTTCTGCCGATTGTTTTACGGCGCGTTTCTGTGCACCCGTAAGCTCAAAGGGGAGAACGGAGAAGAATTCTTCCGTGTAATCATTCTGCATCGGAATTGCATCTGAACGGCGTGATTTGGATTTAAGACGGAGAAGACCGAGTTCAAGAAGAAAAAGTTCTTCAAAAATCAATCTTCTTCGTGCTTCTGAGAGCATATCTTCGCTTTCGGGGAAATGGATATTCTGCAAGGCAGAACGGATATCCATAAGGCAATAGCTGTTTCTTATATCCGAAGGAATGGGATCGGGGATTTCACCGCAGACATCAAGAGCTGTTCTGACAAGTTTTTCGATTGCTCTTGAATTTATTCCTGCCGTCTGCGGATAAATTGCACGCATTTTGCCGTTACCGTCAAATTCCGTGAATTCAGGCGATGTCATCTGGCGGTAGTATCCCTTGCCCGTTATTTTGCCGAAGAAAAGATATTCCTTGCCTTGCTCAAGCTTTTCAGCGGCGTATTTATTATTAAAAAAAGTTAAATCGATGATATTTTCACCGTCGGTGATTTCTGTTTTATACAGCGTCATACCCTTGCGGATTTTATGCTCCCGGCATTTCATCCCGACGATAGCTCTGATGCAAACATTTTCATTCAGGGGAGCATCTTTGATGGAAAGAATGCTGCTCCAATCCTCATATAAACGGGGATAAAAGGTCAGAAGATCCCAAAGGGTGAATATTCCGAGCTTGCCGAGCATGGCGGCTCTTTTTTCACCCACACCTTTGAGATATTTGATGCTTGCATTAAGTTCCATAATTACTCCGATTGAATTCTCATGTTGTCGATTTTTATATCCGAAAGTTCACCGTGTTCAAGCCCCGTTGATAATGCTTTGTCGGGATTGTTTGTGTGAAGATGAACTTTTATTATTCCCGAATGACCGACAACCGTTGTGCAGTCGCCGATAGACGAAAGTCTGTTTCGGATAGAAACTATATTTTTATGGTCTGATGAATTGATAAGAAATTCTGTGCAGTAAATATATTCCGATTTTTCGGAATTTCGGAAATTTTCAGGCTTTGCGCTTTGCGGTCTGTATGCGTAAGAATCCGCATTTGCCATGCCTTTCATTATATGGACAAGACCCTGTGCACCTGCATCAACAACTCCGTGTTTCTTCAGAGCCGGAAGAAGATTGGTTGTTGATTTGAGTGAAGCTTCTGCGCCCTTCAATGCTTCAAGAAAGGTTTCTTCTGCCGAATATTCCTTTGATGCGGCGGATAATGCTTTTGCCGATGCAAGTCGGATAACTGTCAGCATGGTGCCTTCCATGGGCTTTTCAATAGAGGAATATGCTTCGTCGCTGCCTGCCTGAAGTGCTTTTGCCAGAGCTGGTGCATCAATTTCTTCAAGGTTTTCAATGCTTTTGGCAAACCCTTTGAAAATCAGCGAGAAAATAACTCCTGAGTTTCCTCTTGCACTTCTCAGAAAAGACTCAGCTGCTTTGTCGGCAAGTTTTCCTGCGGATGTGTGGTTGCAGTCAGCTATTGCCTTTGCACATCCCGTGAGAGTCATGGAAAGGTTTGTGCCCGTATCACCGTCAGGTACTGGGAATACATTGATATCGTCAACATCATCCGAATAACGGCTTATGTTTTCTGCGGCGGATAAAATAGCATTTTTTAACATTTCAGCTGTAATCATATACTCATCCTTACTGATTTTTATGAGTATATTATGCCATGTTTATCCTTAAAAAATTCCTTTTATCTGAAGCTCCATTCTTCGATATTGTAAAAAACATCTCCGTCGCATGAATTGAAATTGCCCTGCATGGAATTTGTGTAGGATGCAGCGGCGTTTCTGTAGCAAAGCGGAATAAGCGGCAGGTCGTCATTGAATGTGTTGACAAAGTCCATAAGCTCACATTTTCCGTTAAGATACTGATTATACCGTGTTGCCGATGCACACATCGGGTCAATGCCGTAGCTAACGTCTCCCGCAAAAACGGGGAACAGATCCATATTGGGCGAAAGACGGACTTCACCTATATATATATCATACGAACCAAGTTCAACCGCTTCGCTGTAATATGATGCGGAGTATGCCTTGAGATTGACCTTGAATCCGATTTTTTCAAGATAACCTTTGATGAATTCTGCGGTTTCGAGTTTGAACTGATTGTCTTTGTTGACAAGAAGAGATATTTCTTTTGATGAAATGTCAACTTCCGATTGGGAGATGTATTCTTCCGCTTTGGGTAAATCCATTGAAATCACAAGGTCTTTTGATGAGAGCGCATACCAATCGGGGTTAAAGGGCGAATATGCTGCTCTTGCATGACCCTGAAAAGCTGTTGTTGCAATTTCGTTTCTGTTGATTGCATAATTCACAGCCTGACGAAGATTCACATCGGAGAAAATCTCGCTTGCGGAATTGAATCCGAGAAAAATAAAGTTGTTGATGCCCATGTCAACGGTTTTTGCGTTGATTCGGAGATAAGTTCCGCTGCTGAGATCGTTATAATAAAATCCGGTGTTTCCGATTTCAAGGCTGCTTTCGATTGAATTGCTGTCGCGAACGGGAACAAGCATAATTGTTTTTATTGCAGGATTGAATCCCGATTTTTTCGGGTTCACAACAAGATAGGTTGATTCGCCCGAAGTCTGGGGAATATATCTTCCCGAGCCGACGGGAAGCTCGCCTTCCGAACCGTTTTTGACAATCGGGAATGTGAGACATGAGAGCGCATAGGGGTCAGGAGTTTCAAGGGTGAAAACAAGCATATTCGATGAAGATACGCTTGCCTGAAGAAAATTCTGAAGACGTGTGCCGTAGTTCGGAGAATATCTTGCCTGCTCGAACGAATAGACAACATCGCTTGATGTTATAGGCGTTCCATCAGAAAAAACAGCAGAGTCGAGAGTGATATTGACCGTTGTTCCGCTGACAATTGAGCTTTTTGCAATAACGGGAACGGGGTTATAGCTTGGGTCGAGCTTATAAAGACCATCATATATAAGACCCATAATCTGGATATTTGCCGACATTGAAGATGTGAACGGGTCGAGCATATCTGCTTTTGAATAGGCGAGCTTGAGCGTTCCTTCTTTTTTGTCGCTGATGTTGGAAACACCGACGGGCTCGTCGTCAATAACGGGTTTTATTTCGTCGCACCCTGAAAAAACTGTTATCAGAAGCGATAATATCAATATTAAAACAGCGAATTTTTTCATTGTAATCATCTCAAATCAAGAATTATTTTCCCTGCCATAATCATTCCCGCAACGGGAGGCACAAACGGCAGGCTTGCAGGGGTTTGTCTTTTGCCTGAATCTTCGGTTGTCGGTGCAGGCTTAACGGGGATTTCTGGTGACCAGACAACGTTGAGTTTCTTTATATTTCTTTTTTTCAGTTCTGTTCTCATAACTCTGCAAAGGGGACATCCGCTTGTTTTGAAAATATCGGAAACAGAAAACTGCGACGGGTCGAGCTTGTTGCCCGTGCCCATGCAGGAAATCATGGGTATTCCGTGTTCCTGCGACTTGACGGCAAGGTCGATTTTAGCACTTACCGTATCAATTGCATCGGCGATATAGTCATAGCTTTCAAGACTGAATTCATCCGCATTTTCGGGAAGATAGAATTTCTGCAGGGCGGTAACCTTACAATCGGGATTGATGTCAAGAATTCTTTCTTTCACAACTTCAACCTTTGGTTTACCTACCGTTGAATGAAGAGCGCAAAGCTGACGGTTGAGATTCGTAACGGAAACAACATCGTTATCCACAATGGTGATTCTGCCGATACCTGCTCTCGCAAGCGCTTCGGCTGTGTACGACCCAACACCGCCAAGGCCGAAAAGGATGACATTTTTGTTTGAAAGATTTTCTGTTGAGTTTTCACCGAGAATCATTTCTGTTCTCAAAAACTGCGAATGTTCCATTTGGTACCTCTTGAATATAATTATACACTATAATAATACAACAAAATATCATATATTGCAAACTCTATTTTAATAAAATAAAAATATTGTCATTATTTATTCTCTCTGCTATAATATCGGTAGTATCGGAGGTGGCAGAATGAATAGTTTCAGAATCGGCGTCGCAAGTGTTACTTTCAGAAACAAAAGCATTGCAGAAGTTGTTGAGATTGCAAAAAAAGCAGGTGTCGGTTACATCGAATGGGGTGCGGATGTTCATGTCAAAACCCTTGATGAAGCCAAAGAAGCCAAGGCTTTATGTGATTCAAACGGCATCGGAATCTGTTCTTACGGAAGCTATTATCGGGTTGGAAGCGGCGAAATGTCGGATTGGAAACGGATCTGTGAAAATGCAGATGCCATGGGAGCTTCCTCTGTCAGAATCTGGCTCGGCAGTAAAGACAGCGAAAAAACATCCGAAGATGAATATGATCTTCTTCTCAAAGACATGAAAGCGATTTGTTCCGTTGCAAAGGAATATAATCTTCTTGTCTGCCCCGAATGTCACGATAACACTTTCAACAACAACACCGATGCTTTCCTGAAAATGAGAAGTGAACTTGGTGCAGATAATTTCAAAACCTATTTTCAGTCCAGATATTTCAGATTCGATTATGATATGGACAGAATTGAAAGAACGTTTGATTTTATTGAAAATGTTCATGTCAGCTACCGTGATCTGAAAAAAGAGCAACGGTTCAGAAAAAAAGACGGAAAATATCTTGATAAAATTTTAAAAAAGCTCGATTCTCTCGGTTTTGACGGCATTATTCTTATTGAATTCACCAAAGGCTCAAAGGAGAAGAATTTCATAAAAGATGTCAAAAAATTGACGGGCATTGGCAGAAAATAAAAAACATAGTTTCGGTGAGATAAAATGAAAAGAAAAAACAGTCTGATAAACCTTGCATTTTCAGCAATGTTTCTTGCAACTGCATTTGTCCTTCCGTTTCTGACTGGTCAGATTCAGCAGATAGGCAATATGCTCTGCCCCATGCACATTCCCGTCATTCTTTGCGGATTTATCTGCGGAGGACCGTGGGGAATGCTTATCGGTTTTGTTGCGCCGTTTCTGCGCTCTTTTGTTCTGGGTATGCCGCCCATGTATCCCACGGCGTTTGCGATGGCTTTTGAACTTGCAGCTTACGGTCTGATGAGCGGAGTTCTTTATCGCCTGTTCCCCAAGAAAAAAGGATACATATATTTATCGCTGATTTTCTCAATGACAGTCGGCAGACTTGTGTGGGGTGCCGTTCAGTTTGCCTGCATGGGATTTGATGCGGCAAAATTCGGCTTTGCAGCTTTTTTGGCGGGCGCCGTAACAAATGCAATCCCGGGAATCGTTCTTCAGATAATTCTTGTTCCCGTTGTTATTATGCTTGCGGAGAAAATGAAGATACTTAAAATGAAGGATTGATTTAAAACGATATATGTGATATAATCTTTTGAACGAAAATCCGAAGGAGAATGAAAATATATGAAACTCGGCATAGTGGGACTCCCCAATGTAGGCAAGAGCACACTTTTCAATGCAATCACAAATGCGGGTGCGCAGTCGGCTAACTACGCTTTCTGCACAATCGAACCCAACGTTGGTGTTGTTTCTGTTCCCGATGAAAGACTTGATAAGCTCGCAGAGCTTTATAATCCTGTAAAAATCACACCTGCTTTCATTGAATTCGTTGATATTGCAGGTCTTGTAAGGGGTGCATCAAAGGGAGAAGGTCTCGGAAACAAATTCCTTTCACATATCCGTGAAGTTGATGCAATCATTCATGTTGTCCGTTGCTTTGAAGATGACGATATCGTTCATGTTGATGCAACAATCGACCCCGAAAGAGATATTGAAACAATCAATCTTGAGCTTATCCTTTCCGATATGGAAATGGTTGAGCGCAGAATCGACCGTGTAACCAAAGCACTCAAAGGCGACAAAACTCTTGCATCCGAACTTGAATTTCTCAAGAGACTTCAGCAGAGCCTTGAAGATAATGTTCCTGCAAGAAATCTTGAATGCGACGAAAACGAAAAGGCATGGCTTTCTGAAATCGCACTTCTCACTTCCAAGCCCGTTATTTACGCTTGCAATATGAGTGAAAACGATTTTGCGGGCGGTCTTGATTCCAATGCACATTATAAGAAGGTTTGCGCAATCGCAGAATCCGAAGGCAGTGAGGTTCTTCCCATCTGTGCAGAGCTTGAAGCTCAGATTGCATCCCTTGAACCCGAAGAAAAGGAAATGTTCCTTGAAGAGCTCGGCGTTGAATCAGGCGGTCTTGATCTTCTTGTCAAAAAGAGCTATGCGCTTCTCGGCCTTATCTCATATCTCACAGCAGGTCAGCCTGAAGTAAGAGCATGGACTATCACCAACGGCACAAAAGCTCCTCAGGCAGCAGGCAAGATTCACAGCGACTTCGAAAGAGGTTTCATCAGAGCGGAAGTTATCGCTTATGAAGATCTTATCGCACTCGGCTCAATTGCCGCCGCAAAAGAAAAGGGCCTTGTAAGAAGCGAAGGTAAAGAATATGTTATGAAAGACGGCGATGTCGTTCTTTTCAGATTCAATGTATAAATAAATCACACTCCCCGTGGAAAAATATCCGCAGGGAGTGATTTTTTTGCTTAAAAGAGCATTGACTGTTTTTGTTGCTTTTATGCTTGCCATGGCAGGTCTTGTTTTGAGAATAATAAATATATCGGAGAACACACTTCAGGCAGGAAAATCCGTTTCGTCAAAAACTATAGAGCTTGCAACTCTTAAAGGCACGATTTATGATTGCAATCTGAATCCGATTACCAATGCACAAAATGATATATATATTGCCGCAAAGCCGTCAAATGAGTCGGTTGCAAGGCTTAAGGATGTACTGATTCCCGATGTTTTCGAATCCGTAAAAGAGAGATTGTCAAAGGGAAAACCCGTTGCTGTCAAATCGGAAAAAACGGTTGAAGAAACCAGTGATATAAAATGTATTTTTGTTCCCAACAGATATGGCAATGATTCGTTTGCATGCCATATAACGGGATATCTTAACGGCGAAGGTACGGGTGTCAGCGGAATTGAAAAGTCATATAATGAGCTTTTTGATTCGGAAAAAATCATTCCCAAAGTCAGGTTTTCTGCGAGTGCTGACGGCAAGGCGCTCATGGGCGAAGAAATAACGGTTGAAGATAACAAAATACCCCAAACGGGTGTTGTGCTCACAATCGATAACGATATTCAGAAGATTGTTGAAACCGTGCTTGATAATTCGGGTATGGAGTGCGGAGCGGCTGTTGTTATGGATATAAAAAACGGCGCAATCAGAGCCTGCGCTTCAAGACCTGTGTTTGACAGAAATAATATAGCAGCTTCACTCGATGATGCGGATTCACCGCTTATCAACAGGGCTTTTTTGCCATTCAGCGTAGGTTCGGTTTTTAAACCTGTTGTTGCCGCCGCCGCAATCGAAAACGGGGAAGACGGCACTTTTATTTATAACTGCACGGGCAATGTAACATTCAACGGCGTCACATTCAATTGCCATAAGAAAAGCGGTCACGGTGTTCTTGACCTTGAAGGTGCAATCGCAAATTCATGCAACACTTATTTTATTGCTCTTGCTCATAAGACGGGTGCTGAAAAAATAATTGATGTTGCCGGTAAATTCGGATTCGGAAAAGAAATATATCTTTCCGACGGCATAAAATCCGCATCGGGATACCTTCCCTTGACGGATGAACTCGATTCAAAAGCGGCTCTTGCCAATTTTTCTTTCGGGCAGGGGAGTTTGTCAGCAACGCCTTTGCAGATTTGTTCCATGATTTCAACAATTGCAAACGGCGGTGTGTATGTGAAGCCTTATCTTATTGAAGGCGAAACTGATTCATCGGGTAATTATATAAGGAAAGAAGAATATAAAGAGCGAACTGAAATTATATCTTCGAATACCGTCGCAATGCTCGGAAAATATCTTCAGAGTGTTGTTTCCGAAGGAAGCGGAAAGAATGCAAACAGCGATATTCTGAAAACCGCAGGCAAAACCGCAACGGCACAAACGGGAAAATCGGAAAACGGAGAAGAAATTTATAATTCATGGTTTGCGGGATATTTTCCTGCGGATACTCCCGAATATGCAGTAGTGATTATGCGTGAAAATGGTAATGGCGGCTCGACGGACTGCGCACCGCTTTTCAGAATGATAGCCGAAACGGTTTATATTGTGAAAAAGCAATAAAAATCACCTCGGATTTTTCGCTTTGGGAATAATAAACATTTCTGAAGACAAACACAAAAAAATTTCAAAAAAAATGAAAAAAATTTAAAAAAGGGGTTGACATTCCTGATTTCGTTTGCTATAATAGGCAACGTTCCGAGCGAACAGAAATCGGAAATGCGAGAGTGGCGGAATCGGCAGACGCGCACGTTTGAGGGGCGTGTGGTAATCCCGTACGGGTTCAAGTCCCGTCTCTCGCACCAGGAGGATTCCGCATGGAATCCTCTTTTTTCTTTTATGCGGATATGGCGGAATTGGCAGACGCGTTAGATTCAGGTTCTAATGAATGCAAGTTCGTGCAGGTTCGACCCCTGTTATCCGCACCATACAGTATAAATCCGAACTTGATTGATACAGTTGAGTTCGGATTTTTTATAACTGACAATGGAGGCAAAAATAAATTATGGTAGGAATTATTGATATAGGCGGGGGCCTCAGAGGAATTTACACAGGCGGAATTTATGATTATCTTCTGGATAACAACATTAAGATTGATTATTGTCTTGGAGTTTCTTCGGGAAGTGCAAATCTTATCAATTATGTTGCAGGTCAAAGAGGCAGAACAAAAAAGTTTTATCAGGAATATTCTTTTGAAAAGGAATATATGGGTGTTGGCTCATATTTCAGGCACGGAATGCTGATAAATCTTGATTATCTTTATTCGGGGATAACCAACAGCACAGGTAAGGATCCTCTTGATTATGAAGCGATAAAAAATTCAACAATCAGTTATAATGCGGTTTCAACAGAAGCATTAACCTGTACTCCGAGATATTTTACCAAAGATGATTTATCAAAGGATGACTACACTCTTTTAAAAGCATGCTGTGCAATGCCCGTAGCCTGCAGAAAACCTATTGATTTTAAGGGGAATAAATTCTTTGATGGCGGAGTATCGGACCCCATACCCTATAAAAAAGCATTCGCAGATGGTTGTGACAAGCTGATTATCTGCATAACACTTCCGAAAGATTACAGAAAAACCCCTATGCCCGAGTGGCTTGTCAATATTCTTCTGCATAAATATCCGAAAGTAAGGGACAGCATTTTAACAATGCACAATACATATAATAATGGCATTGAAGAAATATTTGAGCTTGAAAAACAAGGCAAGGCACTTGTTATTTATCCCGAAGAATGCTTTGGAATAAACACTATCACCAAAGATAAAGAGGGTATGGAAAAACTTTATCAGCTCGGATATAATGACGGTAAGAAAATTGAAGAATATTTAAAAACAATAAAAGAGTTTGTATGAATTCAAAAGCGACTTGCTTCGGCGAGTCGCTTAATTTTATTCTCAGGGTAATAATCCGTCCAATATACTTGATTTGTTTGCAAAAAAAGTATCAGAACAGCACTTTTTCTTTTTCTGTACGGATTATTGGACACCAAATGTGCTATTGTTGTGTTGTAAGACAGGATTTTGAGATGATAAAAAATGATGTTTTCACTAATAGCCGCGTCTAAGAATATGGGTTGAAACAATTAAAAAGCTATGCTAAAATAAAAGCATAAAATTTTCGGAGGTACAAAATGAAATTTCTGCATTTATCCGACCTGCATATCGGCAAACGAGTCAATGAATTCTCAATGCTTGAAGACCAGGAATATATACTCACTAAAATAATCAACATAATTGACGATGAAAAGCCCGATGCGGTTGTTATCGCAGGCGATGTTTACGATAAATCTGTTCCGTCAGCGGAGGCGGTGCAGCTTTTTGACGATTTCCTTTGCAGACTTGCAAAAAGAAAACTGCAGGTTTTCGTTATCAGCGGCAACCACGATTCTGCTGAAAGAATGGCTTTCGGCGGCAGACTTATGGATATCAGCGGTGTTCACATGGCGCCCGTATATAACGGCAAGGTTGAACCCATAAGCCTTGAAGATGAATTCGGCAAGGTCAATTTCTTCATGCTTCCTTTTGTGAAACCCGTGAATGTGCGCAGATTTTTTGAGGATGCGGTAATTGAAAGCTACACGGATGCCGTCAGAGCAGCGGTTGAAAACATGAATGTCAACACCGATGAACGCAATGTTATCATTACCCATCAGTTTGTGACGGGTGCAGAGATATGCGATTCCGAAGAAAAATCAGTCGGAGGATCGGATAATGTTGATGCGGGTGTTTTTGATGATTTCGATTATGTTGCCCTCGGTCACATCCACGGTCCGCAGAATATCAAAAGCGAAAGAATAAGATATTGCGGAACTCCTCTTAAATATTCGTTCTCCGAAATAAAACACAAAAAATCCGTAACGGTTGTTGAAATGGGCGAAAAAGGCAGCCTTGAAATCAGAACGGTTGCCCTTGAACCCAAGCGCGATATGCGTGAAATCAGAGGTACATATAACGAAATTATGCTCAGGGAGAATTACGAAGGCACCAAAACCGATGACTACCTGCGCATAATCCTTACTGATGAAGATGATATTCCCGGCGTTATGGGAAAACTCAGGGTCAATTATCCCAATGTCATGATTGTTGATTATGATAACAAGCGCACCCGTAACACCGCAACGCTTGATTCATCCAAGGATATCAGAAATATTTCTACCTATGACCTGTTTGCGGAATTTTATGAAATCCAGAACGGTCAGCCGATGAATGAAGAACAAGCAGAGTATATGAAAGCGCTTATTGAAAGCCTTCAGGAGGGTGAAAAATGAGACCGATAAAACTTGTTATGTCAGCATTCGGGCCTTATGCGGGCAGAACCGAAGTTGATTTTGAAAAACTCGGCACAAACGGACTTTATCTTATAACAGGTGATACAGGTGCGGGCAAAACAACGATTTTTGATGCTGTTTGCTTTGCACTTTACGGTGAGCCGAGCGGTACATTGAGAGACATGTCAATGTTTCGTTCAAAATATGCCGATGACAGCACTCCTTCATTTGTTGAACTTGATTTTTGCTACGGAGGAAAAACCTACAGCATCAAGCGAATACCCACGTATATGCGCCGCAAAGACAGAGGCGAGGGAATGAAGAAACAGGAGCATACGGCTTTCCTGAAATATCCCAACGGAAGAGAAATATCGGGAATCACCGAAGTAAAGGAAGCGGTTCTTGATGTTATCGGAATTGATAAAAATC
>JAZRJH010000131.1:0-16130 GCA_045645685.1 Acutalibacteraceae bacterium | reverse complement strand
GACAACTTCGGGCTTAACCATAATTCTGACCTCACGGCCTGCCTGGATGGCAAATGAACGGTCAACACCGTCAAATGAAGTTGCGATTTCTTCAAGCTTTTGCAGGCGCTTGATGTAGTTCTGAACATCTTCACGTCTTGCACCGGGTCTTGCGGCTGAAATTGCATCGCCTGCCTGAACAAGAACAGCGGTGATTGTTTTTGCTTCAACTTCACCGTGGTGAGCCTTGATGGCATGAACGATAGTTTCGTTTTCTTTGAATTTCTTTGCAAAGTCTGCACCGAGATCAACGTGCGAACCTTCCATTTCGTGGTCAAGCGCTTTACCGATATCGTGGAGCAAGCCTGCTCTTTTTGCTGTCTTCACATCGGTGCCAAGTTCCGATGCCATAAGACCTGCAATATAAGAAACCTCAAGTGAATGCTTAAGAACATTCTGACCGTAGCTTGTGCGGTATCTGAGCTTACCGATGAGCTTGACGATTTCGGGATGAACACCGTTAACGCCTGCATCGATAAGAGCGTGTTCACCTGTCTGCTTGATTGTTGTTTCAACTTCGCGCTTTGCTTTTTCGTACATCTCTTCGATTCTTGCGGGATGGATTCTGCCGTCTGCAATGAGCTTTTCAAGAGTGAGTCTTGCGATTTCTCTGCGAACGGGGTCAAAGCTTGAAACTGTGATAGCTTCGGGTGTGTCGTCAATAATAAGGTCAACGCCGGTAATCATTTCGAGAGTTCTGACATTTCTGCCTTCTCGACCGATGATACGGCCGTTCATTTCGTCGTTGGGAAGAGCAACAACTGAAACTGCAGCTTCTGCAATGTGGTCAGCAGCGCATCTCTGGATTGCTGTTGAAATGATTTCTTTTGCAATCTGGTCAGCTTCGTCTTTTGCTTTCTGCTCTGTTTCCTGAATTCTGAGTGCTTTTTCGTGGTCAAGTTCGCTTGAAAGAGCGTTGAGAATATATTCCTTAGCCTGCTCTTTTGTGAAACCTGAAATTCTTTCGAGCATTTCGAATTCGCTCTTTTTGATGCTCTCGATTTCTTCGAGTTTAAGGTCTGCAGCCTTGATTTTTTCGTTAAGAACTTCGTCCTTCTTTTCAAGGTTTTCGCTCTTCTTATCAAGCGCTTCTTCTTTTTGGTTGATTCTGCGTTCCATACGCTGAACTTCGTTGCGTCTTTCGCGCAGTTCTTTTTCTGTTTCTGTTCTCTGCTTGTGGATTTCATCCTTGGCTTCAAGGATGGATTCTTTTTTCTTTGCTTCAGCAGTTGCGATAGCGTCGCTCACGATTTTGTTTGCTTCCTGCTCTGCAGAGCCTATCGCTGCTTCAGCGATTTTCTTTCTATGTAAACCGCCGAGTATGAACATGACTACCATGCCGATAACTCCGACAACGGCAACAAGAATTAAAATCCAAAGGGATATCTGTGTGTTAATGGTCGTTTCCTCCTTTTTAAAAGAATTTTGTGATTATAGAAAGTTAATCAAAAATCAATCAATGGTGTCAGAAAGTGAAAAATCACTTATCTTGGCACAAAATAACACCATTGTATTAATAGTATACTTTTATATACATAATGTCAAGTTTTTTATTAACTTTTCCTTATAATTTCTATTGACTTTGATGATTCGGAGTGATAATATAATTGTAACATTGAAAAATCGATGATGCAGAAGGCTGTTTGCAACGGATTCTTTTCAGAGAGCTGCCCCTTGGCTGTGAAGGCGGCAAAGAATCGCAACCGGCTACCGCCTGCAGAGTGCCGCCGTAATCAAGGTGTGCCGTGTCAGTCGCGTTAAGACTGCCGAGAGCCGATTTTATCGGAATGACGGGTGGAACCGTGGAGTTTTTATGCTTCATCCTGTTTTGTGCAGGATGGAGTTTTTTTATTTTGTAAATTATGAAAGGATATGATAAATATGGTAAATGTTACTCTCAAGGGCGGCGTTATCAAGGAATTTGAAAACGGAACAACCGCTATGGAAATCACAAAAAGCCTTGGCATGGGTCTTTACAAGGCAGCTTGTGTTTGCAAAATCAACGGCGAAGTAAAAGACCTCAGAACTCCTATTGAAAACGACTGCGAGCTTGAAATTCTTACATTCGACGATGCAGACGGCAAGTGGGCGCTCCGCCACACCGCTTCTCACGTTCTTGCTCAGGCGGTTAAAAGACTTTATCCCGATGCAAAGCTTGCTATCGGTCCTGCAATCGATAACGGTTTCTACTATGATTTTGATGTTGATGTTCCCTTCACTCCCGAAGTTCTCGAAAAAATCGAAGCTGAGATGAAGAAAATCGTTAAGGAAGGTCTTGCTCTTGAACAGTATGAGCTTGACGCTGACGAAGCCATAAAGTTCATGGAAGAAAAGGGCGAAACATTCAAGGTTGAGCTTATTCAGGAACACGCAGGTAAAGGCGAAAAGATTTCGTTCTACAAGCAGGGCGAATTTGATGAACTCTGCGCAGGTCCTCATATCCCCGACACAAGCAGAATCAAGGCTTTCAAGCTCACATCCTGCACGGGCGCATACTGGAGAGGCGATTCAAAGAACAAGATGCTCCAGAGAGTTTACGGCACAGCTTTCACCAAGAAAGAAGATCTCGAAGCTCATCTTGAAGCAATCGAAGAAGCAAGAAAGCGTGACCATAACAAAATCGGCAGTGAACTCGGATATTTCACAACAGTTGATTCAATCGGTCAGGGTCTCCCCATTCTCATGCCCAAGGGTGCAAGAGTAGTTCAGCTTCTCCAGAGATGGGTTGAAGATGTTGAGCAGAGAAACGGCTATCTTCTCACAAAAACTCCCCTTATGGCAAAGAGAGATCTTTACAGAATTTCAGGCCATTGGGATCACTACCGTGACGGTATGTTCATTCTCGGCGACCCCGATGATGAAGAAAAGGAATGCCTTGCACTCCGTCCCATGACCTGCCCGTTCCAGTATCAGGTATATCTCAACAGCGCTAGAAGCTACCGTGATCTTCCTATGAGACTCGGTGAAACTTCAACACTCTTCCGTAACGAAGATTCAGGCGAAATGCACGGTCTTATCCGTGTTCGTCAGTTCACAATTTCAGAAGGTCACCTTGTCATCAGACCCGACCAGCTTGAAGAAGAATTCAAGGGTTGTCTCAGCCTTTGCAAATATTTCCTCGGCACAATCGGTATGCTTGATAAGTGTACTTTCCGTTTCTCACAGTGGGATCCCAAAAACACAGCAAAATACGAAGGTACTGCAGAGCAGTGGAATGCAGCTCAGGAAACAATGGGCAAGATTCTCGACAATCTCGGCGTAGACTACGAAATCGGTATTGACGAAGCTGCTTTCTACGGTCCCAAGCTCGATATTCAGTTCAAGAACGTTTTCGGAAAAGAAGACACAATCGTTACAATCCAGATTGATATGCTTCTTGCAGAAAAGTTCGGTATGTACTACATCGATACAGACGGACAGAAGAAACTCCCCTATATCATCCACAGAACAAGTCTCGGTTGCTACGAAAGAACACTTGCTTATATTCTTGAAACATTTGCAGGTGCACTTCCTCTCTGGCTCTCACCCGAGCAGGTAAGACTTCTTCCCATCGCAGACCGTCATCATGCTTATGCAAAGGAAGTTGCTGCAAAGTTCGAAGAACTCGGCATGAGAGTTTCTGTTGATGACAGAAGCGAAAAAATCGGCTACAAAATCCGTGAAGCACAGCTTGAAAAGATTCCCTATATGCTCCTTGTTGGTGATAAGGAAATCGAAGAAGGCGCAGTTTCAGTCCGTAAGAGAGGCGAAGGCGATCTCGGTTCAAAGAGTGTTGACGAATTCATCGCATCCGCACTCGCAGACATCGCTTCAAAGAAAATCTGGTAAAAATTTAACGGGTGTACCAATCGGTACACCCGTTGTTTTTATTTAACTATTTCTGTAATACCTGCACCGATTTCGGTGGTTTCACCGCCGAGAATAACGGTTGCGGTTGAGCCTTCGGGAACGGTGAAAACATAGGTTGTTTTGCCGTTTTCGGTTTTCCATTCTGACTTGACAGTGCCGTTTCTTGCTTCGATTGAAGCCTTGACATAGGTCAGACGGCTGTCGGTGAGAGGTGCAAAAATGATATGTTCAAAAGCGGGCTTGCTTTCATCAATCTTTATACCTGCAGCGTCGCCGTACATCCAGTCAGCAACCGAGCCGTAAGCATAGTGGTTGAAGGAGTTCATCGATGTGCTCCACATTGAACCGTCTTCACGCAGGCTGTCCCAATGCTCCCAGATGGTTGTTGCACCCATCTTTACCGAGAAGAGCCATGAGGGATATTCTTCACGCAGAAGAAGGCTGTAGGCGGTTTCGGCATAACCGTTGTCGCTGAGTGCGTGGAGGAGATAGGGGGTGCCGACAAAGCCTGTTTTGAGGTGTCCGCATTCGGTAACGAGTTCATTGAGCTGTTTTGCGGTTTCGGGAATGTTGTCGCTTATTCCGAAATGAACGGCAAGCACACAAGCTGTCTGTGTCGCCTTTTCGGGAATAATTCTGCCGTCTTTCATGAAAGCGTTTCTGAATGCTTCGATTGATTTTTCACGCTTTGCAATGTATTCGGAAGCGTCTTCGCCCCACATTTCCATGCACTTGATGAGAATCTGTGTTGAGTAGATATAATAAGCTGTTGCGATTATTGTTTTGTCAGTACCCTTTGAGCAATCTTCGGGGCTGCTTCCGTCAAGGTTGAGCCAGTCGCCGAAATGCCAGCTTCTTGACCAGAGACCGTTATCGCTGAATTCTTCGATATGTTCGAGATAATTTTTCATGCATCCAAGAGATTCCTTGAGGATATCCTTGTTTGCATATGTGAGATAAAGCTGCCAGGGACAGATTGTTGCGGCGTCTGCCCATGCGGCAGAGCAATCGTTATCAACGCCGAAGGCATCGGGGATAACATGAGGGATTGTGCCCCATCCTGTCTGATCCGCGCGAAGGTCGCCGAGCCATTTAAGGAAGAATTTTTCAACATCGAAGTTATATGATGCGGTTTTGATGAATACCTGAGCATCACCTGTCCAGCCGAGACGCTCATCTCTCTGCGGGCAGTCGGTAGGAATGTCAAGGAAGTTACCCTTCTGACCCCAGATGATGTTTGAGAAGAGCTTGTTGATTCTTTCGTCCGAGCATTCAAAATAACCCGTGCGCTTCATTTCGGAATGAACAACGATTGCGGTGAAGTTTTCTTTCTTCACTTCGTCGCTCCAGTTTTCGAGTCTGATATATCTGAAGCCGAAGAAGTTGTGTTTTGATTTGTGAAGATGCTCTTCGCCGTCGCAAATGAAGATTGCCTGAGCCTTTGCGCTTCTGAGATTGTCGGTGTAGAAATTACCTTGAGCATCAAGAACTTCCGCATGGCTGATAACGGCTCTTTCGCCCTTCTTGCCCTTGATTCTGAATTCAACATAACCTGTCATATTCTGACCGAAGTCCAGAACGGTTTCGCCCTTGGGAGTGATGATGATTTCCTTGGGTTCAAGTCTTTCCTGCTCAATAACTTTTTCGCCTTCTCTGTCGATAAGGCATTTTTTATCATGGTTGATAACAACAGCCTTTGAGGGGTTGATGTCAATATATGCAGGGTTGTGGACATAGCCGTTATAGAAGCTTGAATAAACATCCTTGCCGTTTTCGGTTGTCCAGTCTCCGCCGGTTGTGATTATACGCTTTTCGCCGTCGGCATATTCAAGCGTAAGAGCGCCGATTGTTGCGGTTTCTTTTCCGCCAAGCTCGGGATCGCCCTTCTGCTGATTCTTATAGTTCTGAATTTTCCAGCCGGGCGCAACGGCAATGGTGATTTTGTTGTTGCTCTTGATCATATCGGTCACATCGTGGGTATCCACCTGCAGACGCTTGCGGTATGATGTCCAGCCGGGTGCAAGAATGTTATCGCCGACTCTTTCGCCGTTGATATGTACGGTGTAAACACCGAGAGCGGTCACTTCAAGAGTTGCCGAAACAAGCTCTTTTTTTGAAGCAAACTCTTTGGTATAGAGAATTTCGCATTCGCCTGAGGGTTTTGCGCTTTTAATCCATAATGCATTGAAAATGTTTTTCATGTTAAACCTCCTTACGGCTTATGAACTAATATTATAACAGTCTGTTCGGATTTGCAACAAAAATTTATATTTATACACTTGAATTAGTTGAGTTTTGTTGGTAAAATATCCGTGAAAGGATGATTGTATGAAACGAGTTCTGAGTATAGTCATGATGATTGCGATTCTGTTTTCGTTTGCATCATGCCAAAACATAAATGAAGTTTATGATACCACAACCGTAACCGAGGCACCGACTGCACCGCCGCCCGTTGTCAAAGAAAAGAAACAGACAAAGGAATTCAAGGATGCGAGCGGAAGAACGGTTTATGTTGTGGATGTTGTGCTTCCCGAAATTTCCGAGAATATTGAGCAGAGAATGGTTGACTATGTAAACGGTGTTACAAACAAATTCTTTGAAGATGCCTGCGTTCAGGCAGAAATGAATATTGAATCTGCATCGTCATTCATGGACAGCTACAATTCCGATAAACCGTGGAAAAGAACAATTTCTTTTGAAGCAACCCGTGTGAGCGGTTATTTCGTCTGCTTCCTGATAAAAGAAAGTCTTTCTTATTTCGGCTCGAGCGACAACACGCCGTCTGTTTATACAAAATGCTTCCAGGTGCAGGAAGAAGAGCCGATAAACGCACTTTATTTTGCAGAAAATCCTGATGACCCTGCAACCGCACTCGGATATATTGCGGAATTGCTCAAAGCCAAAGGCGAATTGGGATTCTACCCTGAAAGGTATCCGCTCAATGAAACAAAGCTCGCCGCTTTTGATGAAGCTGTCAGCCTTGATAATTTCTATCTTACCGATAACGGCATTGCATTCTATGTTGACAAATCTGCGATTGACCCCGACGAAAGTTCGGGAATCTATGCGGAAGAATTCACATGGGAAGAGCTTGACGGAATGTTTGTCATCCCTGAACTTTATTGAATAATCAAAACAAAAAGGCTTGCACGGAGTTTTCCGTACAAGCCTTGTTTTTATTTAATCAAATCAGCAAAAAGTTTGATGTTTGAAGCATCGAGCTTAAGCTCGCCTGCCTGCTCTTTCTTGATAACCTCAACGATTCTGTCATTGACGGGAGTGGGCACGCCGCACTTTCTGCCCCATTCGCAGACAACGCCGTTGATAGCATCGATTTCGCAGGGCTTGCCGTTGCGCAAATCCTGAAGCATCGAGGGGATGATATCCTTGTGCTTTTTCATTGCAACGGGAATGAGAAGCTCGCCGATTGCTCTTTTGAAGCCGTTCTTATAGTAGAAAAGTTTTGTGATATCCTTGCCCTGAACGGGAGCAAATTCAGCACCTGCAGCGTGACCGACATCGATGCATTCCTTCATACAGCGGATAGCAACCTTTCTTGCGAATTTATCGCCTGTTACGCTTCCGAATGTTCCGCCCATAACTGTGCCGAGACCCGAGAAGGTAGCGTTGATGAGAAGTTTTGACCATCTTGTGCCGATGAGATTATCTTCAAAATGAACGGGGCACATTTTTTCGAGAAGCTCTGTGACCATTTTTACCTGAGTGTCTGTGATTCCTTCCATTTTGCCCATGTGATAAGAAAGGCTGTCGGGTTCGCTTGTGAGAACGCATTCGCCGGGTGCGGCAAGGTTTGCGCCCCATTCAACAGCGCATCCCATTGTATGTTCTTTGCCGATAATTTCAGCTATTCCGGGTTCGGGAATGCCGTTCTGAAGAGTAACGATAACGCCGTCTTCCGCAAGGAAAGGCTTAAGGAATGTGCAGACTTCAGCGTTGAAAAGCTGTTTTGTCATAAGGAAAATAACGCTGTAAACACCGCTCATTTCGTCGGGTGTGACAGCCTTGACGGGAACGGTCATTTCAACCGTACCTGTGATATGAGCGCCCTTTTCGTTAAGTGCGGCAACGTGAGCCTTGTTTCTGTTAACAAGTTCAACGTCAACACCGTTCTTTGTCATGTATGCGCCGAGAACAGTACCGAGTGAGCCTGCACCGTAAATTGCAACTTTATTCATATTTAAACTCTCCTTAGAAAATCTTTTGTCAATTAAAATCCGCCGCCGACTTCAACCGTGTAATCAACGAAGCCGTAAGCACTTTCAACCGTTGCGCTGAAAGGAAGTTTTACTGCCGCAACATAAAGATTTGAAACCTGAACGTCGATGGTGTATGACCATGTGCCTTTTTCAATGATTCCCTTGTCGTTGATTCTGACTTTTACCGTCGGGTTTGTATAACGGAGTGTGAGTTTTGCATTGTCAAAATCGATAAAGAGCGTATCACCGAGAGCTTCGGAAACAGCAGAAATATCACCGAGAACGGAGATTGAATGACCTACCGTGCCGCTGTATCTGTCGCCGTGTGGTCCGTCAATCTGTTCTTTGAGTTTCATTTCAACAACGGTGCAGTTTCCGCTTCTGTAAGCCTTTGCGGACTGAATGTCTTCGGGAACGATAGCGTCTGCCTTGCCTGTTATTCCGTCAAATTCGGTTTCGCTGTTTTTGAGTGCAAAAACAAGGATGGGAGTTACCCATTCAACAAGTTTTTTGAGCCATCCGTCGCCGTCTTTTACAACCATTTCCGCAATATTCTTTTTCTCAACGGATTTCTGCGATTTTGAGTTGAGAGCCGCAGTTTTGTAGAATTCAACAATCTGCTCTGTTGTCCATTGCGACGGGTCTGATGCGGAAACAGCGGTTGTTGTTTCTGTTTCGGTTTCTGCGGGTGCGGTTGTGATTTCCGTTACCGATTCGACGGGAAGAGTTGTTTCTTCAACGAATTTTGTGAGCGTTTCGCCTGATTCGTCTGTTACTGCTTCGCCCATGTTGTCGGTAACGATTTCTGTTTTTTGTGTTTCGTCTGCGGTATTGTTATCCTTGCACGATGCAAAAGCAAAGAGCATAACAAATACCATGAGAATTGCTGTGAGTTTTTTCATGCTTTTGTCCCTTCTGAAAAATTATTCCTTCCAATTTTTTATGCATTCTTTATAATGATTGCCCTTGTGCTCAAAGTCTCTGTAAACATTGTAGCTTGAAGCGGCGGGCGACATTATGCAGCTTTTTCCTTTTCTTGTGAATCTGAATGCGGCGTCAACCGCTTCTTCCATTGTGTTTGCAATGATAAGATTCTTTGTGCATCCTCTTTCGAGAAGAGCATTGCAGATGTTGACTCCTGTGTCAGGCATACCGATGAGATTTCTGACCTTGCATTTTTCAAGGTATTTTTCGAAACCGTCATATTCAATTCCTCTGTCCATGCCGCC
Organism: Acutalibacteraceae bacterium; assembly: GCA_045645685.1. Classification (GTDB taxonomy): domain Bacteria; phylum Bacillota; class Clostridia; order Oscillospirales; family Acutalibacteraceae; genus CAG-177. Next base: position 6,796 of record JAZRJH010000131.1, on the reverse strand, counting down.
GAAGATGAGAGTGTCAACATCGTCGAGCGCTTCGATTGCGCATTCAACCGCATGGGGGATTGTTGCGATGGAGTCGTTGTAGAATCTGATTCCGTAGAATTCACCGATAGGCTCCATTCTGTTTTCGATTCCCTTGAAGTTTTCAACAGCCTTGAGAATATCGCTGTTGCTCACGCCGAGGCAGCGTGCAACGGTTGCCGCAACGCATACATTCTGTCTGTTATGTATACCTTTGAGACGCTCGTTCACATCTGCGGCGGCGATGATAAGCTCGTCGCCCTTGCTTCCGTTTTTGCCAACCTTGATAACTGACGGAAGAGCCTTTGAAAAGTCATAGTATTTGTCAAAATCCTGCTCGGAATTGCAGATGAAATAGTCGCAACCGACCTGATGGCGGATGATGTTGAGCTTTGCGGTAACATAACCCGAAAATCCGTTGTAATGGTCAAGATGCTCGGGATAAATATTTGTCATAACAGCGATGTGCGGAGATGCGGTTGTGTATTCAAGCTGATGAGATGACATTTCGATAACCGCAATTTCAGCGTCGCCGCTTTCAAGAGTGTCAAGCACGGGCACACCCATGTTGCCGATAAGGCAGGCTTTTTTGCCCGATTGCTTGACCATTTCATAAATAAGAGTTGAAGTTGTGGTTTTGCCCTTTGTTCCCGTGATACCAACGCAGGTGCATTTTGAAAAACGAAGGAACAAATCTGTCTGGCAGGTAACTTCCGTATCGTGTGGCACCATAACATCCCTGAAAGAAATGCCGGGTGTTTTGATAACGGTATCGTATTCGTCAACCGCATCAAGATAGTTTTCGCCGCAATGGAAAGTTACATTGGGGTCGTCAAGCTCAATCTGACGCATATCTGCAATTCCGATTTTTTTATCGGGCAGATTGCGCCTGATGATATCATATGTGGAGCGTCCTTCTCTGCCGAAGCCGAGAATAAGCACGCTTCTTTCTCTGAAATATTCAATCAACTGATGAAACATATCTGCGCTTCCTTTCGGTTTATCCGATTAATTATATCAAATATAAAAGCAATATTCAAGCGAAAGAAATCGGATTTTGTTATCCCATAAAAACTCTCTTGATTTCAAGGCAGTCTTTCTGACCGATTTCGCCGATTCCGATAAAATTACCTGCAGGGTCATATATTCTGAAATATCCGATCATACGGGGGTATCTGAGCCTTTCGAGTGAAAGCTCACCGCCGTTGCGAAAACGTTTTGCCTGCGCTTCGGAAACTTTTATAACGGGATATTCTTCCAACGCTTTGTCAACGGGGATAAGGACATCCGCAATTCTGCCGTTGCTCACGGCTTCTTCAAGTTCTTCAAGAGTGACGGCTTTTTCTATTTCAAAACCGTTTGCCTTTGTGCGGCGGAGTTCTGTCATAACCGCACCGCAACCGAGAGCTTCGCCGAGATCGGAAATGAGAGTTCTTATGTAAGTTCCCGATGAACATTCAACATGGATTTCGTATTCATTTGTTTCTTCGTTTTCCGAGAGAACATCAATCGAAAAAACCGTTACCTGCCTTGGCTTTCTTTCAACTTCAATGCCTTGCCTTGCAAGGTCATAAAGTCTCTGACCGTCAACCGAAACTGCCGAATACATCGGCGGAAGCTGACTGATTTCGCCAACAAAACCTGCGATTTTTTCTTTGACTTCTTCTGCGGATACATTGACTTCTCTTGTTTCAAGGATTTTTCCTGTTATATCAAGAGTGTCGGTTGTAGTTCCCAATCGGAACGAAGCACGGTAAGCCTTGTTGTGGCTCGGGAGAAGCTCGATGAAACGGGTTGCTCCGCCGAGCATAACGGTCAGAACACCCGTTGCCATCGGATCGAGTGTGCCTGTATGACCGCACTTTTTTTCGCTGCAGATTCGGCGCACTCTTGCAACTGCGCCGAATGAAGTTATATCTTTGGGTTTATCGAGAAGAATGATTCCTGTCATAAACTACCTTCTATTCATTAAACAGATTAATATCGTTTTTGTAAGGATTGCTCTCGCCGTTTGCCTTATAATAAGCCTGCGGGAATTTCGGGGAAGGATTCACGGCAGCGAGCGAAGTGCCAACGGCGGGGTTTTCACCGTTGCGGAGAAGTCTGCCGACCACAACGAGTCTTGCATCTGAAAAATCGTAGCAACAAGTGGAAAGAGTCAGAATTTTATCTGTCGGATTAATGTCAACGCCCGTGTCATAGAGCTTTCGCTTATCAATTTCCGCAATGTAGTTTGCAAAATTTTCGTCTGTTGTGTTGGTGAAAATATAGTTGAGAAAATTGCCGTTGTCGTCGCTTCTGTTGCTGTTTGTGATATAAACGGCATAAATTTTGAATGTATAATCTCCGAAAAGCGTGCTCATTCCTATGAGCGGCGCTTTTGCAAAGCCGTCAACCGTTCGGTATTGCTCAAGTGTGCCGAAGAGCTTATCGTCACGGCGCATATTATGACCGAAAATTATTGTGTTTCGGTCAAGAGTGTGAAGAGAGTTCCTGAAATCAAAAAACGGAACGCCGTAGGATGTGCTGTTTTTATAGAAATCCTTTCGCTCGTATTCCTTGTTATCCTTGCCCTGGACAACCGCATAGTTGATGTTCATGTCGGGGATTGAAATCCAGCCTGCGAAGTCACGGTTTGCGGCATAAAGCTCAGAAAATGCAGGGTTCATTCCTTCGGGGAAGTCGATTTCGGGATATTTTCTCTTGATTGCAAGCCACGGGTCATTCTGGTTTTCGGGAGATGTTGTCTGCACCATCGATACCATTTCGGATGACTGCTTTGCTTCAAGATACGGTTCAACAAGATAGCTGTTTATAAGTATTCCGCCGCTTATAATGAAGCAAAGAATCGCAAAGGCAAGAGTGATTCTTCGTGTTATTTCAGAACGGGGGAGTTTTTCTTTGGCTGCGGTTTTACCCCTTAATGCGGAATAAAATTCTTCGATACTGCCGAATCTTTCGTTTTTGTCAAGAGCAAGACCTTTTTCAATTGCTCTTTTTTCGCTTTCGGGGAAACCGTCGGGAAATGAAAGCTGAATTCCCTGATTTCTCTGCTCTGAATTCGGCGGACGGATTCCTGTAACCGCTTCATAAACAATCGCCGAGATTGCATAGATATCCGTGAAAATTCCGCATTCCCTTGCGCCGAGTTTTTTCTCGGGCGCATCAAAAGGAGAATATGCATTTTTAGGCGGAAACGAGTAGCCTGAAACGGAAGTTATTCTGCCGTTTTTGGTTATGATTGAATAGGGCGAAACCGAGCCGTGCCATTTGCCGACCTTTTCAAGTGCGGCGGCGCAGTCAATTAACGGCTTTATAAGCTGAATCGCTTTTGAATAAGGCAGGATTTTCCCGTTGCCCGTAACCGACGAAAGGGGAGTGCCGTTATCAATGGAGTTGACAAAATATATTGTTGAATTTTCCGCAAAACAATCCGTGAAATTCAAAGCGGATTTTTCGGATGCCGTGCAGAGTTTTTTATAATGAGCGTAAAAAGCCGCAATTTCTTTTTCGCCCCTTGCATGGCATTGTTCGTTACGGAATTTTACAATCAGCTCATTAGCATGGCGATAGGTGAGATTTTCGCTCAGATATTCGGAAATTTTAACCCGTTTTGCGGTCTTTGTGTCGAAGGCATAATACGAAACGAAAACCTTTTCTTTTGAAAAAACACCGCCGAGAATATAGCGGCTGTTCAGTTTTGTTCCCGTGGGAAGGCAGTTTTCAAACTGCTTTTCCATAACGCCCGAAAATCCGCATACCGTGCATGATTCCGCATTGTCGGGGCATTCGCTCAGACAGTAAATACAGCGTTTCATATTATCCTCCTTTCCGAAATGTGGTTGAAAATCAAAAAATATTATGATATGATAATTACATTAACTTTTTAGTGGTGATTATAAATGAAAAACGGATTTTTTGCAATGGTTTCAAGAATGAAATATATCAATCGCTGGGCACTCATGAGAAATGAACACAGCGAAAATCTTTGTGAACACAGCTTTGAAGTTGCCTCGATTGCTCATGCCCTTGCCATTATCGGCAACCGCCGTTTCGGTAAGAATCTCAACGGTGAAAGAGCGGCTTTTCTCGGTCTTTATCATGACACACCTGAAACCCTGACGGGTGATATGCCCACTCCCGTCAAATATTACAGCGACGAAGTGCGCCTTGCATATAAAACAGTTGAAGAAAATGCTTGCAGAAGTCTTATTGATATGCTTCCCGAAGATTTCCGTGAAGATTACAAATCGGCTTTTATTCCCGAAGAAGATGACTCTGAACTCTGGAAGCTCGTGAAAGCGGCGGACAAAATCAGCGCACTTATCAAGTGTATCGAAGAGAAAAAAGCGGGCAACAGCGAGTTCGTGAAAGCAGGCGAGGGCATCAGAGAATCGGTGGAAAAACTTGATTTGCCCGAAGTGAAGGTCTTTATCGAAGAATTTCTTCCTGCATACGAAATGACCCTTGATGAATTGAGATAATTATATTCCGAGCAGTTTTCGTGCATTTCCGCCGAGAACTGCTTTTTCTTCGTTTTCGGTCAGACCGAAGCATTCTATCAGTTCCATATCCTGCGACGGAGCATTCCACGGTGCATCGCTTCCGAAAAGGATTTTGTCAACTCCGTGGATATCTATGATTTCCTTTGCATATCTCGGGGTTGCCGTGCCGTAGCAATATGCGGTGTCAAGATAAACATTTTTGCCTGCAAGATGTTTTCTCGTTTCGGGCATTGACCATATTCCGCCGAAATGTGCCGCAACAACGGGCGCATCTCCGAAAATATCAAGAACGCTTGCGAGCGCTTCTGCGGTGCAATGCACAGGTTCAGGATATCCGATGTCAAATCCGCAATGGAAAAGCGTTATCAGACCGAGCGATGCGATTTTTTCGTATATCGGAAACATCTTTTTATCGTCAACAAAAAATCCCTGATAATCGGGGTGGAGCTTCACTCCTTTTATTCCGTTTTGCGCAAGTCTTTCAAGCTCGCTGAGAGCATCGGGGCTGTCGGGGTGAACACTTCCGAAAGGAATTATGCCGTCAACATTCTTCAGCGATATTGTGAAATCGTTGACGTTTTTCTCCTGCTGGGGATTCGTTGCAATGTTGAGCACAACGGAATAATCAACGCCGTCGTTTCTCTGAAGAGCGAGCAGACCGTCAACCGTGCCGTCATGAAAAGGTCTTGTTATCCCCGAGCGTTTGCGGAGAATTTCAATCGCTTTTGCGGCGATTTTATCGGGAAAACAATGAGTGTGAAAATCTATTATCATTGAAAATCAGCATCTTTCTTTGTTTGTTTTCACTATTTTACACCGAAAACGGCTGTATATCAATATGGAAAAAGGATAATTAATGATTTTTTAAAAATAATGCTTGATATTTATAATATAATGTGTTAAAATATCCACAGTAAGATTTATTGTTTTGTAAAAGAGTGGGGCGACCCGCTCTTTTGTTTATGTAAAAATCTTTTTATCAATTAAGAAATAAAGGAGAATTACTCATGGCAAAAGGTAAGGGCGGCAACACCGTAGCCGCTGTTTGGGAAATCGCAGAGCCTATCGCCGAAGAACTCGGTCTTGTTATCTGGGATATCCGTTTTGTTAAGGAAGGCGCAGATTGGTTTCTTCGCATTTTCATCGACAAAGACGGCGGAGTAGGTATTACTGACTGCGAAAACATGAGCAGAGCAATCGATAAGCCTCTCGATGATGCAGACCCCATTGAGCAGAGCTACTGCCTTGAAGTTTCGTCACCCGGTCTTGAAAGAGAGCTTACCCGTGAAGCTCATTTCGAAGTTTGCAAGGGCGAAAAAATCAAGGTTAAGATGATAAGAGCTGTTGACGGTGTGCGTGAATTTTCAGGCATTCTTGAAAGCAGCGAAGGCATGAGCATTGTTCTTCGTCTTGAAGACGGCAGTGCAATGAATATCGACAAAAAAGAAACAAGCTATATTAAGTTGGATGATTTTAACTTCTAAATTTGAAAGGAATGGTCAGAAAAATGGGTAACAATGAATTTTTTGAGGCAGTCAGACTCCTCGGCAAGGAAAAGAAAATTTCAGAAGAGCTTCTTCTTGAGAGCATTCAGAAGGCTCTCGTAACATCAATAAAGAGAGATTTCAACAACAAGGACATCGTTTTCTGCGAAATCGATGCAGACAAGAAGGACATGAGAGTTTATGTCCGCAAGAATGTTGTAACAGAAATCGTTGACCCCGACGAAGATCTCACAGTTGAGCAGGCACAGCGCTTCAAGAAGAATGCAAGAGCAGGCGAAATCATTGAGATTGATCTTGAAACAAAGGAAGTAAGCCGTATTGCCGCAGAAAAGGGCAAGCACATTCTTCGTCAGGCAATCCGTGAGGCTGAACACGGTCAGATCAGAGAAGAATTCCAGAGCAAGACTCAGGAAATCGTTACAGTCAAGATTTCAAAGGTTGACCCCGTAACACTCGATGCTATCGTTGAAATCGGCAAGGTTACCGAAAGACTTCCCAGAACAGAACAGCTTCCCAACGACAGCTTCAGAGAAGGCGATATGGTTAAGGTTTATATCGCTGAAATCAGAGAAGCAACAAAGGGTCCCAAGATTCTTATTTCAAGAACACATCCCGGTCTTGTAAGACGCCTTCTTGAAAGTGAAGTTCCCGAAATCTTCGACGGAACAGTTGAAATCAAGTCTGTTTCCCGTGAAGCAGGTTCAAGAAGCAAGATTGCTGTTTACAGCGCAGATGAAAACGTTGACCCCATCGGCGCATGTATCGGTC
>JAZRJH010000130.1:0-3321 GCA_045645685.1 Acutalibacteraceae bacterium | reverse complement strand
TTATCAAAGCAAGCGTTCAAGGTCTATTTTGGCTGACAAATCTCCAGATAGTTCATCACAAATACAACGATATATTCGGTTGAATGAATTATCTCCCCCACTCCAGAAATTAGTAGACGAGGAAAAAATGGGTCTTACTCCTGCGGTTGAAATATCGTATCTGAAACCCGAAGAACAAGCTCTTCTCGTTGAAACAATAGAAAGCGAACAAGCAACACCGTCTCTCTCGCAGGCGAAACGTATGCGTGATTTGAGTAAACTCGGAAAATTAAATGATGATAGGATGCTTGATATTATGATGGAACAAAAGAAACCACCAACCCGCAACGTTGTACTCAATGCAGATAAATTAAATAAATACTTTCCAAAGTCATATACAAATGAGCAGATTGAAGCTACTATTTTCAAACTACTCGATGTTTGGCAAAAACATAAACAACAGAATCAGAACAGATAAATCAGACGAACTTTTAATGCAAATTAAGGTTCGTCTTTTTTTATACCCAAAATCAATTTGAAAGGAGGAATTCGATGTAATGCTTAACAATAAAAGCAGGTGTTTTCAGGAAGACAATGAACTTTTGGGAGAATTTTGCACCCGAAAGAAACACAGCCACATGAGATACAAGGAGAACGTTGAATCTTCGCTCGGTTTCTTTAAAAACGAAAAGATTTACAAGCGAATTGAATATATGACACGCACCTTCCCTGCATCATTATGGAATTCTGAAAAGCATCGCAGAAATATGAGTGAACTTGATTTTATGCTTGGTTTCCACCACTTCAGAAACACTCGAAATTATTATGCTGCGATGTACCTGATTACGGTCAATGATGACCTCATTGAAAGAACCGCATATTGCTTTAACCGTGACGGAATTGATTTTTCTAAAGCTCACCTCAAAGGAATTTCGGTTCAAAATTATGATTTGCTTATAGCAGCGAAGCAAATTTACACCGGGAAAAGATACATTTTCCAAAACGATTTAGGAAACCCCGAAATAATTGATGATGATGTATTCAGATTGATTATGAATGCCCACCTCATTATGCGAATGGGCATAAAAGTATTTGAAAAGTAAGGAGTTGAAAATGTTGAGTGAAAAACGAATTGTTGAGGGTTATGAAATAACCCAAACATTTGAAATCGGTAAAGCCGAGATTGTACTCGGCGAAAAGCCAAATGCACCCGACAACATGAATTATCTTGTTGCAAACTGTGAAAACAACGGAATTTTTACAAGATATAACGATGTTCTCATAGGTGACGATTTTGCCGAACTTGCAAAAATCTTTGCAGAAAGAATTGCAACTGAAGCCGACAAAGTTATGGAAGAAAGCGCAAAGATTTCCGTTGATAAAACACCGCTTACCGCCAAAGATTGCGAACCTGTTGATTACAGACAGTCAATCAAAGATAAGGTTGTAGTGATTAACGCAGATGTATTCAAACCCGAATACAGAATGTCTGTTAATCAGATATATCTCTGTACGGGTGGTTTCGGTTCATCCGAAAATTCAAGAGGTACTGCTTGTTTCTGCACAAATCTTTATACCGGAGAATCCGCACAGTTCAAACGTCAGGATGTTATCGGCACTCTTGAAAAAGACAAGCTCTCTGATTGGGCAAAAGAAGGTCTTGAAAAAGTGCTGAAAGAACGAACAGCCAAAAGAAATAGCAGAGATGCAAGATAACTGATTTATCTGTGAACAATCTGTATAAGGAGGAGATCGGAAATGTCAGAAGTGTTCAGGATTGAAAAAAAGAGCAATTATACAGTAATGTCAAATCATCATTTGCAGGATGAACGGTTGACATTGAAAGCAAAAGGTTTGCTTTGTTACATATTAAGCTTACCGGAAGATTGGGACTATAAAATGACCGGGTTAGCAGCAAAACACCCTGACGGAATTACTGCAATCCGTTCTTGTATACATCAACTTGAAAAAGCAGGATACATTAAGCGAAGGCAAACCACCAGTTCCAAAGGACAATTTTCAAAAAATGAATACTTTGTCTATGAAAAACCGTTCTCTGAAAAACCGTTGTCAGAAAACCTGATAACGGATAATCCGCTTACGGAAAACCCGCTTACAGAAAATCAAACACTACAAAATACTTATATACAAAATACTAATCAACAAAATACTTATTCAACAAATTACCAACCAACCAATTGCGGTTGGTCGGGCAGGTCGAAAGATGAGTGTATAGAATATCCCAAAGAAAGGTTTGAATATGAAGAACTCATTTACACGATTGACCAAGATGATTTGGATGAAGCTCTTTCAATAATGGCTGATGCCTATTGTTCATCATTTGCGTTTTTCAAAATCGAAGGAAAAAGTATTCCCAGAGAAAGCGTTGTAGCAAGACTTGATGAAATAAATGAGTTTAACATCGCTTATGTTTATGACTTTCTTGAAAACGAAGGCATAAAACCAAGAAAAAGAAAGCCTTACATCTTGTCTATGTTATATTGTGCAAACAAGAAACAAGATGAGTATGAAAATAACAAATTAAAAGAATTGGGGGTGATTTAATGATTCACGGTATTATTGCTGTCGGCGGTCTTTACCTTATGCTCGGCATTGAAGTTGTAATGGGCGTAGCCGAAAGAGTTATCAGCCTCTTTTAAGCTGATGGAAAGGAGTAACAAATGAATAAGCACGGAATCAAGCTCTTTCGTTTGGTGATTCCGCCTTAGTGTGCCTGCGGTTTTCGCAAGGCATTTTTTAATACACAGGAGGTAAACCAAAATGAAAAACATTTACTCAAGCAGTAAACGTAAAAACAAGTCTGATGAAAGCAAAAAGAAAACAGCGACCCGCATTGCGATTGCAGTATTAGCGGCATTGCTCTTATTTCTTCTCGTCTTTCTCGGATTTAAAGGATGTTCCGATAATCCCGCAAATCCCGGTGACAGAGGTCTTGTCTATGACAGCGAAGCCGTAAGCGGCGGTTGGGATGAAGCTGACATCGAAAAAATCAAAGAAGGTCTTAACGAAAATGTGCAGGCAGGAATGATTAACATTTCGATGAATACCGCACCGAAGTTTGAAAACGGCTCTGCCGAAGGCAATCTTATGATTGTAAACGAAACAATCAACAATTATCCGCAGATAGTTATTATCACCCGAAATGATACCGGTGAAACGATTTACGAATCTGACGGAATTTCCGTGGGAAGTAAAATCGAAAAAGCAAAGCTCGATGTTGTTCTTCCCGCAGGTACTTATGAATGCACCGCTATGTTCCACAACGTTGACCCCGAAACGGGTGCTTCACTCGGTTGTGCAGGTGCAGAAATCGAAATTACG
>JAZRJH010000129.1:0-2254 GCA_045645685.1 Acutalibacteraceae bacterium | reverse complement strand
CGCGATGAAATAACCGCAAGCTTTGCAGGAAAATCCATTGATGTTGCAACGGGGACAATCGCTTCAAGTGTTATGATATCCGAAGTGATGACGGGGGAGTCGTATTCACCGCCCATTTTGATTATTTCGGAAAAAATCTTTCCCGAAAGCTCTTCGGGTGCGGTTATTCTTATCTTGAGAAGAGGCTCAAGAATTGTTGAACCGATTTCGGAAAGACCGTTCATGAATGCCATCGGGGTGCAAACAAAAAAGTCAAGCGGATGGGTGTGAATAGTATGGTGTTCACCGCCGACCAGAGTGCATTTGAAATCCGTTACTTCCCATCCGTAAAGACCTTGTTCAAGGCATGAATTGAATGAAGTGCGGATATGTGATTGATATCTGTAGAAGCATTGATTTGACGGAAGTTTTCCGTGATATGAAACACCGTAGCCTCTCGGCATCGGCTCAAAAAGGAATTCAACAACCGCCCAGCAAGGTTTCGGCATTGTGTATCTTGCACGGGCATATCCCGTGCCTGCGGGAGTTTCTTTATAAATGACCGTAGGCGGTGAGAAATCTGCTGAAATTCCGTAGCGCTCATTCAGAAGATTTCCTAGAACTTCAAGCTGGATTTTACCCGTGGTGTTTATTGTGATTTCTTTCTGACCGTTTTCCCATTTTGCATCTATATACGGTTCTTCGTCCGAAAGTTCGCTCAAAGCCAGCGCAAGTGCAGGAATTTTGAGCGGATCGGAATCCGACGGCGTAACTTTTACACGGAGAAACGGGTTCACAAGTTTGGCGGATTCACTGACGGCAAGCGAGCCGATAAAATGACCCGTTTTTGCGCTCGGAAGACCGCAGATCGCAGCAATATCACCGCTTCTGACGATTCCCGAATCCGTCTGTTTTGCACCGCAGAACTTCTTGATTTGTGTTATTTTTTCTCTGACGGGCGGCTTTGCTTCAAGTTCAACAGCATCTGATTCTACTGTGATTTTTTTCTCGGGAAGGTAGATTTCAACTTCATCTCTGTTGGATATTTCGCCGCCGAAAAGTCTTATATGTGAAACTTTTCCGAGTGTTTTGTCGTGTTCGGTTTTGAAAATTATGCCGCATAATTTATCCGTTGCTCTGCGCTCGGAAGACGGCATGAATTCTGTGAGTGCATCGGCAAGCTCTCTTATTCCGACTGAATATTTTGCGCTTCCGAAAACAACGGGTGTAAGCTCGCAGTCAGCGGTTTTTTCTTTCACAAGTTCTTTAGCGCGTGCTTCGGAAAGTACGGATTCATTGAGAAAAACATCTGCCGCTTCGTCACAGATATCGGCAAGAATTTCCGTTGCGGAAAGAGCAAAATCTTCGCCGCCGATTGCTTTGACTGATGCGGTTTCTTCCCCTTCGTTTTCGGCTTGCGAAAGAACAAAATGAGTCTGTGATGATATCTGTTTAAGTTCATTGATAACTGACTTTGTGTCGGAGCCTGCTCTGTCAATTTTATTGATAAAAATCATTCTTGGGAGTTTTGCCGTGTCAAGAGACCGAAGAATATTTTCCGTATGCGCACGAACACCTTCAACGGCGGAAACAATAACAACCGCATAGTCAAGTGCGGACAATGCTCTTTCAACTTCGCCTGCAAAATCTATGTGACCGGGTGTGTCGATTATGTTGACGGTAACTCCGTTCCATTCGGTTGAAGCGGTTGCGGTTCTGACGGAAATTCCTCTTTGTTTTTCAACGGAAAGAGTATCTGTTGCGGTTGTTCCCGCATCAACGCTTCCCGCATTCCGGATTGCTCCCGAAAGATAGAGTAACTGCTCTGTGAGAGTTGTTTTGCCCGAGTCAACGTGAGCAAGAATTCCGATGTTATGAAATTTTTGCGGCATAAACACCCCTCCTTTTTATTAATTATATATTGGATAATGCTTTAATGTCAATATAAAATAAGTTGCAATTCTTATATAATCATGATAAAATGTATTTATATATCAGCAAAATAATAATCGGAGGCTGAATGATGAAAAAATATGATGTAATCGTTATCGGTGCAGGTAACGGCGGACTTGCTGCTGCCGCAAACTGTGCCAAAGCAGGTCTTTCAACACTTCTTCTTGAAAGACACAATATTCCCGGCGGGTCCGCTTCTTCATTTGTAAGAGGCAGATTCGAATTTGAACCTTCACTTCATGAGCTTGCAGGTATCGGCACAGAAGAAGAACCCGGTTCAATCGAAATGATTTTCAATAAAATCGGTGCAAAGGTTGACTGG
>JAZRJH010000128.1:0-7238 GCA_045645685.1 Acutalibacteraceae bacterium | reverse complement strand
CTCATTGTTGCAACCGCAACAGCGGAGCGAGCGAAACGAAGGAGCTTTTCCTTAACGTCATCGGGAACTGATGTGTCATCAGCATCCTGAACATCCTTGCCGTAGATACCGAATGCGGGGAGACCCTTCTGTGCATGAGCTGCAAGAACTGCTGCAAGATAAACAGCGCCGGGTCTTTCAGTTGCGTTGAAGCCCCAAACGCCCTTGATTGTTGTGGGGTCCATATCCATTGTTTCGGAGCCGTAGCACCAGCAGGGAGTAACGGAAAGAGTGATGTCAACACCCTCCTTCTTGAACTTTGCTGCGCAAGCTGCTGCTTCTGCAACACGGCCGATTGTTGTGTCAGCGATAACAACCTTTACGGGTTCGCCGTTTGAGTAGCGAAGATTTTCCTCAAAGAGAGCCTTTGCGGTCTTAGCCATGTTCATGGTCTGCTCTTCGAGTGAACCTCTGACGTTGAGGGGTCCTCTTCTGCCGTCGATGATGGGGCGAATACCGATTACGGGATAATCGCCGATAAGTCTGCTTTTTGCCATAATAGCATCTTCCTTTCTATAGTTGGTTGTATGTTATTTTTTAATAATGGATTTGGGTGGTAGTGGGTTGTTGAGTTGTCGAACCCCCGTCGATAATTATTACACCTGGGGGGCGAGTAACGATATCGGCATTATTAGATATCTCAACTCGGGTTGTGGTTGTTGCAGCCTGAGTTGTTGTGGTAGTTGTCTTCTGTGTTGTGCCTGTGTAACCAACAAAAGAGTCATGCTGAATACTCGTCCAGAGAAGCCATACATCCTTACCGCTCTGATAATATGAGTCGTCAACAAGCTGATCTGAGCCTACAGCTCTTACAAAGCCTGATTCCTTAAGACCCTGAACGAAGAGATTAGCCATTTCTTCGCTCTTGAATGTGATTCTGTTCTTTGCCTTAAGCTCTGTTCTGGGCTTGCTGTACTTTGTGAGCTGACCCCATACATAGCCTGTCGACCACCAATATTCATCGTAGGGTCTTGTAAAAATCTTCTTATAGTGACCGTCATTATTCTTGCTCCAGTAGCAATCAAGCTGCATGTAAAGCCAGTCTTCCTGAGAAGCACAGTCATAATGGATTGCATCACCTTCGCCGCCATTGTATGTACCCTTGGGAGCGGTATAAACACCTGTTTCAGCGCCAACAAAGAGCCAACCGTACTGACCCTTCCAGAGCTGAATCATCCAGTCCTTGTCTTCGTATGTGAAGCGGATACGAATCTGGTCGATGAACATAGCTGCTGCAGGAGCATAGTTATCGTAGAATTCATTATAACCCACGCCCTCTTGCCAACATTCCTTATCATCAACATATAAATAACTTCCGTCAGATTCATATATAGTACCATTAATAGGGTTTTCCAAAAGCCATTTTTCAAGAGGCGTAAGCGCTCGAGTTGTTGAATAAGATTTTTCTGTTGTTGTGTTTGTGGCAACATTTGAAATGGTTTCGGTTGTTTCAATTATATTATTATGATAACTTGATACTATTCCCTGCAATTCAGCCACCTGGCTTTCGAGAGTTGCGACACGGTCTTCGATTGCGCTGTCAACGATAGTGTATCCAAATGCACCGACAAGAATCGACAACGCCGCCGCTATGATTCTTTTCATCAGTACTCCTCGCTTTCTTTTTGTTTAATCCCTCCACCGCAAGCGGTCCCGCTCCCTTGAAAGGGAGGCTATGGAAACAGTCAGCTTTCTGCAAAGCAGAAATTTCCTGTTAAGGCTCCCTCCTGAGGGAGCTGTCGCATGGCGACTGAGGGAGTAAAAACTTTACGCTCCCACAACAGCCTTGAATCTCTCGTATGCTTCTGCCCATGCTGATGCATTTTCGGGAGAATATTCAACTGTCTTTTCGCTTGCTTTGACAATCTTTCTTGCCTCTGCAACGCTTGAGATAACACCGCTTGCCATGAGCTGAACGGCGATGTTGCCGAGAACGGTTGCTTCGATAGGTCCTGCGATAACTGTTCTGCCGCATGAAGAAGCGGTCATCTGACAAAGGAGAGTATCCTTTGTTCCGCCGCCGATAACGTGAATAACGGGATAGGTTTTGCCTGTGCAGTTTTCAAGATTATCAATGGTAAGGCGGTATTTCATTGCAAGGCTTTCGTAGATGCAGCGCATAACCTCGCCCACGCTTTCGGGCACGGGCTGATTTGTTTTGCGGCAGTATTCACGCACTCTTTCGGGGATATTTCCGTGAGGAACAAATTCGGGAGCATCGGGGTCGATGAAGCACTTGAAAGGTTCAGCTGCAAGAGCAAGTTTTTCAAGGTCTGCATAAGAATAATCGCTGCCGTGTCTGTTCCAATGTCTGCGGCTCTCCTGAATGAGCCAGAGACCGATTATGTTCTTAAGGAAGCCGACGGAAGAATCGCATCCGCCCTCGTTTGTGACATTCATTGCAAGGGATGTTTCGTTGACGATGGGATTTCTGAGTTCCGTTCCGAAAAGCGACCATGTGCCGCTTGAAAGGAAAGCAAAATCTTCGCTTTCGGCGGGAACGGCGGTGATTGCACTCTGCGTATCGTGACCGCAGACGCTGATAACATCAACATCCTTGATACCGCATTCTTCACAGATATCGTCGGTTACCTTGCCGAGAACGGTTCCCGAAGGAACGATTTCACCGAGAAGTCCCGAAGGAACACCGAGCTTTTCGATATAATCCTTTGCCCATGATTTTGTTTCAAGGTCAATCATCTGTGAAGTGGTTGCGATTGAATATTCTGTTGTCATTTTGCCCGTGAGCATATAGCCGAAAAGGTCGGGCATGAAGAGAAGTCTGTCCGCTCTTTCGAGAATATGGGGGCGGTATTTTTTGAGCGCATAGAGCTGATAAACTGTGTTAAGCTCCATGAACTGAATACCTGTTTTGAAATAGAAATCCTTGTTGGGGATTATTTCGGCGCATTCTTCAATAAGACCGACTGTTCTTTCGTCACGGTAATGAACGGGGTTTTCAAGAAGGCATCCGAATTCATCGATAAGTCCGAAGTCAACGCCCCATGTGTCGATACCGATACTGTCGAAACCGCCTGCATTTTTGGCATTGATGATACCCTGCTTGATATTATAGAAAAGGCGCAGAACATCCCAGTACATGGTCTTTCCGACCTTTACGGGGTCATTTGAAAAGCGGTGAACCTCTTCGAGAGTGATTTTCTCGCCGTCGAATTTGCCGAGAATTGCTCGTCCGCTTGATGCGCCGAAGTCAATGGCTAAAACTCTTTTGTCCATGGTTTTCTCCTTACTGAATTACAACGCCTTTTTTGAGAATGATGTTGGCATAGATAGCTGTTTCGCCTGTTGCGATAACGGCATAAGCCTTCTTTGCTCTGTCATAGAAAGCAAATCTTTCAACAAGCTCAATGTTCTTCTCGCCCTCTTCGGCAAGGATTGTCTTTTTGTAGTCTTCCCAGATGGGAGGAGGATTTGAAGCGTCGCCGTTATCCATAAGAGCAACGGGAGCGTCAACATATGTATCAAGAGGCATGAGCTTGAGGATTGCGGAGAGGATTTCGTCAACTCCGTGACCGTCAAGACGTACAAGTCTCTGTGCAATTGAAGCTGAGGGGAAATTGCCGTCACCGATAACGATTTCGTCGCCGTGACCCATTTCCATGAGAATTTTAAGAAGTTCGGGGGAAATTACGGGGGAGATATTTTTAAGCATGATTTTTTGTTCCTTTCTTTACATTATTGCATACATGCTGTACATATTGCTGTAGATACCGCCTTTTTCCATCAGCTCGGAATGTGAGCCGTGCTCTGCAATACCTTCTTCGGTGAGAACAACGATTTCGTCGGCATTGCGGATAGTGGTAAGACGGTGAGCGATGGTGAGGGTTGTTCTGCCCTCGGCAAGGCGTTCAAGTGACTCCTGAACGAGCTTTTCGCTCTCGTTATCGAGTGCAGCCGTTGCTTCGTCAAGCAGAAGCACGGCAGGATTCTTGAGAAAAACTCTCGCAATTGAAATTCTCTGCTTCTGACCGCCCGAAAGTTTCACGCCTCTTTCGCCGATATATGTATCAAAGCCGTCGGGAAGTGCGCTGATGAAATCGTATGCGCCTGCCTTCTTTGTGGCTTCAATAATTTCTTCCTCGGTTGCATCGGGTTTGCCGTAGATAAGATTATCACGGATTGTGCCCGAGAAAAGATAGACATCCTGCGCAACAACGCCGATATTTGAACGGAGTGAACGAAGAGTGATATCCCTGATATTCTTTCCGTCAAGGAAGATATCACCGCTTTCGATTTCGTAAAATCTCGGAATAAGATTGCAGAGAGTTGTTTTACCGCCGCCGCTGGGTCCGACAAGAGCAACGTTTGTGCCGCTCGGAATATGCAAATCAAGGTGGTTGAGAATTGTCTTTTCGCCCTTGACATAGCTGAACGAAACATCCTTAAAAACGATATCGCCCTTTACATCGGTGATATCAACCGCATCGGAGCTGTCGGTAATATCGGGGTCTTCATCCATGATTTCCGCAAAACGCTCGATACCCGTTATACCTCGGCTGAACTGCTCGCTGAAATCAACGATTGAACGGATTGAGCCGAGAAGGGTTGAAACAAGCAGAAGGCTCGCTGCGAAGTCGCCGGGAGTTGTGACGCCGATATGCATGAAATATGCGCCTACGCCCACAACCGCAATATACATCGTGCCATCAAGCATAGTGACGGTTGAGTGGAACTTGGACATATATTCATAGCTCTTCTTTTTGATATTTACATAATCTCTGTTGCCTTCAATGAACTTTTCCTTTTCGGTCTGTTCATTGGTAAACGAACGGACAACTCTTACACCGAGAAGACTGTCTTCAATTCTTGCATTGATTTCGCCAACCTGATGACGGCTCTGACGGAATGTGTCGCGCATTTTTGTGCGGGTTTTCTTGGTAAGAATTATCATAAACGGCATCATTGCAAAAACGCAAAGTGCAAGACGCCAGTCCATTGAAGCGAAAATATAGAAACTTGCGAAGAATTTGACGATTGTCATGAATACCATTTCGGGGAAGTGGTGCGCCCATTCCGCAATGTCAAAAAGGTCGGAAGTCATGCGGCTCATAATCTGACCGACTTTTGTGTTATCAAAAAATGTGAACGAGAGCTTCTGGAGATGGTCAAACATATCCTCGCGCATTCTGTTTTCGATTTTAACGCCCATAACATGACCGTAATATGCCTGACAGTAATTTGCAATGCAGGCAGCCGCTTTGAAACCTATGTAGAAAAGGCAGACGGTCAGGATTCTTTGCAAAGTGAGCGATGCAATATCTTCAACCCCTGCATTTGTGATTTCACGGACAATGAGCGGAAGAGCGATATCGCAAGCCGCATTAACGGCAACGCAGCACAGCACAAGCGCTTCCGTACCAAGATGCTTTTTGAGATAGGGAAAGAATCTCTGCATCAAAGAAATATTCTTTTTCATCGAATTTTTCTTCGGAGTTTCGGGCTTGTTTCCTTTCATTTTCATTTCCTCTTTCGTATATAACTTCTATATAATTATACATAATATATTATGTAACAAAAAAAGGAATTTGTAAAGTGTTTATATATAAAAAATTATCCGTATAAAGAAAAAGCCGAGGCATCGCAGCCTCGGATTTTTCTCGTATAAAACGGGGGGGACAAAAGATGGTAGTGGTCAAATTAAATAATAAAAAATTATTTCTCAGCCTGCTTTGAATACTTGAGAGTATAAACTATTCTCATAAGCCAGGCTTCTGCGGGATTGATAGCCTTTGTCTTGCCGAAAACCTTTGAGGTGAGCAAGGTAAGAGCACTTTTGCTCATAATCATATCAACCGCCTGCGCATCGCCTTCGTTTGCACCGCAGCAAAGAGCGCCCATGTCCTTAATAAGAACAGCGTTCTTTCCCTTGATTTTCTTCGCAGCCTTATCAGGAGTTTTTGCACATTTGACTGTGGGGCCGCAAATCTGAGCAAAGTCATCAAGCAAAGGTTTCATTGTTTTGCCGAGTCTGGAAACGGCAACAACTTCGCTTGAAGCGTTGTGAATAATATTATTGAAAGAAGGACAAGCTTCGTAGATATCCTTGTGAGCGAGCATAACATCCGAAATATCGCCTGCCGATGCGCCGCTGAGCTTCATTGAAACTTCGGAGCCGTCAGCCTTGGTGAAAAGGATTTCGCCGTTATCTCTGTTGCAGGTGCTATTATACAGCATCGCACTGTCAATTTCAACAGTTTTCTCGGTTTTTGCGAACTTATCGGCAATATCTGAACAGAAGCTGTCGAGATTGTCCGACTTTAATCCGAGCTTTGATTTTGCTGAATCAAGAATATAATCAGTGCAAACCTTTTCAAGTGAGTTTGCAACCTGGAAGGCTTCTTCGCTGTCCTTACCGAAGCAGAGAGCACCGTGGTGTGCCATAATAACAGCCTTTGAGGGGCTGAGCTTGAGAGCGTTTGTTACGCCCTTCCTGAGCTTCTTTGTGCCGGGAAGACCGTAGCCGCCAAGGTGGATAACGCTTCCGATAAGATTTGCAGCTTCGCCTGCAACCTTTTCAATGCCCGTTGAAAGAGCGCTGATTGCGGAAGCAACCTTCTGGTGGGTATGGATAACGAAATTTGCTTCGGGATATTCTTTATAAACTTCAGCGTGAATACCTTTTTCGGATGAAGGCTTGACATTGCCGCCCCACTCGAGAGTGTTGATTGCGACTTCAACGATATCGTCGGGAGTGAGTCCGATATAAGGCTTGCCGCTGGGAGTGATAACAAAAGTTTTATCGTCAACACGGCAGCTTACGTTGCCCCATGTTCTTGCGATAAGACCTGTTTCAACAAGTCTTTCGCCTGCTTCGATAACAAGCTTTTTAGCGGTTAAAACATCCATGGTTGTTTTCCTTTCGGATTATTTAAAATAAGGCGGGATATCGGGTATCCCGCCGTGGTTGTTTCTTATTTCTTGTCGATGCAGACAATATTTTCAAATACCTTGTCAAATCTTGCGATTGCATCGTCAATCATCTCTTCTGTGTAAGCTGCGCTTGTGTAGAGACGGCTGCCTGCAAGAGTTACAAGACCTTCTGCCATGTAAGCAGCGCCCATGTGAGTCATTTCCTTCTTGCGGGCTGATGTTGCATCGAGAACGCCGGGGATACCCCAAGGCTTCTTCCAGTTGATGGAGAAGTTAAGAGTACCAACTGTTTCGAGGTGGCAGATTGA
>JAZRJH010000127.1:0-6645 GCA_045645685.1 Acutalibacteraceae bacterium | reverse complement strand
CTCATCTTATATGTGAATGAGCCGTCTGCAAATGTCATCATACCGCTGATTCTGGGAGTAAAGTTGGGTGCATCGGGCTCGAATTCTCTTGTTTCAAGAGCCTGCTCGAAGGTCTTGCCGTCTTTTACGAAATCATAGATTGTGTCAGTCTGGTCGCCATTTGTAACGATGAGATTGTTGCCGATAACTCTGACGGGAGCGTAGATGATGAGTGAGGGGTCTTCAACCTTTGATGCATCGAAGGGATGGATGATGATTTCATCGCCCTGTTCAATGAAAACTCTGTTTCTGCTGTTTTCGCTTCTGCCCATGATGAAATAAGCGGTAACAGCCTTTTTTCCGTCTGCACTCTTACCGATAACGATACCTCTTCCGACATATGTGTTATCTTTGATGTGCTCGCCCATATTGTTGATTTCGTAAATACCCATTTATATCTTCCTTTCAAATAACATATAAAATAATTTTATTATATATTGCAAATTTTGTCAATAAAATTAAATTCTGATTTTGGGATTTTTCCATTTGCCGCTTGCAACATAAATTGCACCGACGATAATTGAGGCGGCGGAGGCAAGACCCGTTGCAAGGCCGATTCCGTTGAATCCGAGATCTGTGAGATAGACTATAAGATATGCAAACGGAACTCTGACAAGAATTGAACTGAAGCAAGCGTTGAACAAAGCGAAGTTTGTGTAGCCTGCACCGATTGCAAGTCCGTTCATGCAGAAAACAAACGGAACAAAAATATAGTCAAGAGCAATGAATCTCATGTAGTCCGCGCCAACTTTTATAACCTCTTCGTTTGTGTCGAAAAGCGAAATTATCTGTTGGGGGAAAAGCTGAACAACCGCAAAAACAACCATTGAAATCGCAAATGCAATTCCCATACCCGTGAGCATTGTTTTCTTTGCTCTTTTTGTGTCGCCTGCACCGATATTCTGACCTGCCATTGAGGAAACCGCACTGCTCATTGCAAGAGCGGGGAGAATGGCAAATGAGTTCACCTTACCGCCGATTCCCTGGCAAGCAGAGGCTATATCTGCATTCGGAAGTGAGTTTACAAGAGCTGTAAGGGTGAGGAATGAAAACGAAACAACAACTTGCTGAACCGATGACGGCAGACCGAGTTTAAGAAGCATCTTCATTTTTGTTCCGTCAATTTTGAAATCGCTCTTTTTATATCCGACAAAGAAATGATTCTTTGCAAGATAGATAAGTGAAAGCGCAACGCTGAGTGCCTGTGCACCGACTGTTGCATATGCCGCACCTGCAGCACCCATTTTGAACGGACCTACAAGAATGATGTCAAAAACGATGTTGACTATTGTTGCAATAAGAACAAAGTAAAGCGGTCTTTTTGAATCACCCATACCGCGGAGAATCGCACTGATAACATTATATGCAAACATGAACACAAGACCGCTCATGCATATCATATAGTAATTGAACGCTTCTTCATAAGCAACTTCGGGAGTGTTGAGAACCTTGAGAAGTGTATCTCCGAGAAGAAGCATAACAACTGTGCAGATAACAGCAAGAATCATATATGCCGTGAAAAGCGTGCCGATGGTTTTTCTCTGATCGTCATATTTTTTTGCGCCGCCGTACTGCGCAATAAGAACTGTTCCGCCGACTGCAAGACCGAATGCCGCACCCGTAACAAGAATGTTGATCTGGCTTCCGATGTTAACACCTGTTATACCATGTGTGCCGCAAAGTCTGCCTACGATAATCATATCTGCAACGGAATAAAATGCCTGAAGCAGATTTGAAAGCAAAAAGGGTATTGAAAATTTGATAAGCTGTTTACCGACACTTCCCTGTGTCAGGTCCTGTCTGAATTTGTCTGCCATGTTTATTTGTTATCCTCCGTTTTGGGTTGCTTCATTGTGAGAGAAATTCTCTTCTTGACCGCATCTGCAGAAATAACCCAGACGGTAACAATCTGTCCCACCTTGAGAACTTCCGAGGGGTGCTTGATAAATTTGTTGGTTATCTGTGAAATATGAACAAGTCCGTCCTGATGAACGCCGATATCGATGAATGCACCGAAGTCGATAACGTTTCTGACTGTGCCCTTGAGTTCCATACCGGGAACAAGGTCTTTGATATCCATAACATCTGTGCGGAGCATGGGAGGAGGAAGCTCATCTCTGGGGTCTCTTGCAGGCTGAATGAGTTCCTTGACGATGTCCTTAAGAGTAGGAACACCGACGCCGAGTTTTTCGGCAACCTTTTCTTCGCCGAGAGATTCAACCGATGATTTGATATCCTTGATTTTTTCTGTTCCGATATCGTCGAGTGAATATGAGAAGAGCTTGAGCAAATCCTTTGCCGCCGCATAGCTTTCGGGGTGAACGCCCGTATTGTCAAGAACATTCTTGCTTTCGGGAACTCTCAGGAAACCTGCGCACTGCTCAAATGCTTTTGCACCGAGTTTGGGAACTTTTTTGAGCTGTGAGCGTTCTTTGAATTCACCGTTTTCATCTCTGAAATCAACTATGTTCTTTGCAACTGTTGAGTTGATACCCGAAACTCTTGAAAGAAGGGGAGCGGAAGCAGTGTTGAGATCAACGCCGACAGAGTTAACCGCATCTTCGATAACGCCGTCAAGAGCGGCATCAAGTTCTTTCGGGGGCATATCGTGCTGATACTGACCGACGCCGATCGCTTTCGGATCAATCTTGACAAGTTCTGCAAGGGGATCCTGAAGTCGTCTTGCAATTGAAACTGCACTTCTGAGAGAAACATCGTACTGGGGGAATTCCTGAGCGGCAAGTTTCGATGCCGAATAAACAGAAGCACCTGCTTCGCTTACAACCATGTATGAAACATCTGCATCAATTTCACGGAGAATTTCTGCGGCAAAGATTTCTGTTTCTTTTGAAGCTGTACCGTTACCGATTGAAATGCAGTTTGCATGATGCTTTCTGATGAGATTTTTGATAAGTTCCTTTGCCTGATTTCTCTGAGCATCGGAATGTGTAACATAAATAACGCCTGTGTCAAGAACCTTGCCTGTCGGTGCAACAACCGCAACCTTGCAACCTGTTCTGTAACCGGGGTCAAGACCGATAACAACCTTGCCTTTTACGGGCGGCGCAAGAAGAAGCTCTTTTGTGTTGAGTGCAAAAACCTTTATTGCACTTGCAGCGGCGTTTTCTGTGAGCATATTTCTGATTTCACGCTCGATTGAAGGGTAAATCAGTCTGTTATATGCATCTTCGCCCGCTTCACGGACAGCTTCCGTGCAGGGTGAACCCTCGGGATTGAGAGTTGCGCTGATTATAACATTTGATGCCTTTACTGCATCGAGAGTAACGTTTACTTTGAGGAATTTTTCTTTTTCGCCTCTGTCAATGGCAAGAACTCTGTGGCCTGCAATTGTCTTTACAGGCTCGGAGTATTCATAATACATTGTATATACGCTGTCTGCATCCTTGTCTGCCGCAGTTGATGTAACAATGCCGATAACGCTGAAAAGATTACGGAGTCTGCGGCGGATATCTGCATCGTCAGAGATGTTTTCTGCAATGATATCGAGTGCGCCTTTGAGTGCATCTTCAGCTGTTTCAACACCTTTTTCGGGGTTGATAAAGTCTTGTGCAAGCTCAATGGGAGTTGCCGAATCCTTGTTCTGGGCAAAGATTGCATCTGCAAGGGGTTCAAGACCTTTTTCTCTTGCGATGGATGCTCTTGTTTTTCTCTTGGGACGGAAAGGTCTGTAAATATCCTCGATTTCCGCAAGAGTTGATGCGGCGTCAAGTTTTGCAGCAATTTCATCTGTCAGCTTTTCCTGAGCTTCAATTGATGAACGTACTTCTTCACGGCGCTTGTCAAGGTTTCTGAGATATTCGAGTTTTTCCGAAAGTTCTCTGATAACCTGATCGTCAAGTGTGCCGTGAGCTTCTTTTCTGTATCGTGCGATAAAAGGAATTGTGTTTCCTTCGTCGATGAGATTAACGGTGTTTTCAACCTGCCATTTCTGCAAGCCGAAATGAGCGGTGAGTTCCTGAATAATATCCATTGTTTTCTCCTTATTTCTTAAGCTGTCTGATGTCTTTTCCGAGGAATAACAGAGAAACATAATTGCCTATTATTCTGGAAGTAACTCTCTGTGTGTATTTGTCTTCAAGTTCCGTTTCGGTAAGATTTGTGCTGATGATAACGGGCTTTGAACGGTTGATTCTTGTGTTGATAATGTTATAAAGAGCTGATGTTGTGAAGCTCGTGACGAATTCAGAGCCGAGATCGTCGATTATAAGCAGGTCACATTCAAGAAGCTCTTTTTCTCTTTCGCCGTTACCCGAATAGCTGAATTTTTCTCTTTCAAGTGAAGTGAAAATATTCTGCGCCGAATCGTAGATAACATTGTAGCCGTTTTCGGTAACAACATTTGCAATTGCAAGCGAAAGATGTGTTTTGCCCAGACCCGTTGCGCCGTGCATATAAAGACTTTCAGATTCGCCGTCAAAATCTTCCGCATAGCATTTGCAGTATTCCATAACGCTCTTCATTCTGTTCTGCGGTGATATTCCGAGATTCTGGTCAACGGGAAGGGGATAATATGTTATGTCAAAATTGTCAAATCTGCATTTGGCACTTGTTGAAACAGCGGCAAGCTCTTCTTTTGCCGTTTCTTTGAGAAGTTCTTTTTTGCATTCGCAAACATAACCGCCGATGTATCCCGTGTCGCTGCATTTTTTGCAGGTGTAAGGAGTTTCAAGATAATCTTCGGGATATCCGTTTGCAGAAAGAAGTTTTTTGATATTTTCCTGAATGGCAAGGTTGATTTTTGAGAGCTGTTCAATATATTCCTGAGCATTTTCACCCATGCCGATTCCTTTGATAACAGCAAGACCCGTCTGTGCAAGTTCAGCTTCGTATTTTGTTATTTCGGGAATCTTCTCAGAAATCTCGAGTTTTCTTGCAAGCTGAATACGTTCGGCTTTTTTACGTCTTTTTTCAAGAGTCTGTTCAGCTTTTGAATGTGTCTGATTGCTGTAGCCCATTATTTCTTCTTCCTTTCGTATTTCAGCTCGCCGTGAAGCGATTGTTCTTTGAATTTATCAAGGTCATAGGATGCTTCAATTCCGTTTTTGGTTTTTGCGACGGATTTGTTTTTGTCTTTTTGCTCTTCGGATGCCTTTGCAACATCTTCCGATGTTTTGTATCCGTTGTTATACCAATTCATAAGAATTTTGTCTATGTATGCCATGCTCAGCTTTGAAGTGCGGTTTGCCATTTCTTCATATGCAAGCAATATCATGTTGATGCTGAATTTCCATTCGCTGCTCCATTTGCGAAGATATTCTGTCTGCTTTACGGTGGGGCGGGGGTTTGAAATTCCTGCATTCTGCGCAAATTCTTTCCAGATTGCATTTGAGTTCTTAAGAATTGTAATCTGCTCAGCCGCCTTTTCAAGAGTGTCTATTTCTCTTAACCCCCAATCTTTGCCCACGGCTTCAAGATATGCATAGTTTGATTTGCCTATTGAAACACAGTAGTCAATCATCATGAACAAAACTTCTGTGGGAAGACCGTAGTGGTCGTGGAGAAGAAGAAGGGTGCATTGACCGTCATATCCTATTGTTTTTCCAAGCATCTGCTGTGCTTCGTTGAAAAGATGTCCGATTTCGGGCGATTCATCAATTCTGTCAAGAATTTCTCTGCTTGAAGGTTTTGACGGTGCAACGGAAACAACGGGAATTTCAGGCTTTTTGTTTTCTTTAATTATAACAGGTTCTTCTTTTTTTGTTTCAGTTACGGGTGCGGCAACTGCTATCTCCCCGTTTTCGGAAAGCACGCCCGTGAGAACCCAATACTGAAGATAATCCGAAACATCGGATTTGTTCATTTTAAGAGCCTTGCACATTTCGTCAATGTCAGGATTTTCCGTGGAATTGCGGAGAATCCAGAGCAAAACCTTGAGCTGGTCGCCGTTTGCAAGGCGGATATGTTTATCAACGATATCCGTGGGTACGGCAAATATTGACTTGAAAACAGCAGGGTTAACCGAATAACTCATAATAATTCTCCGTTTCATAAATTCAACAGTAACTTATATTATACAATTTTTTTGAGAGAAATGGAACAGAAAAACTCAAAAAAATCAGCTTTGTGCAATATTCTATATTATAATGTAATAATCACTATACATTGTGTCTTAGTTAATGGAAAACCACAATAATTTTGTCAAAAGCAACAAAAGGGGAAGAAAAAGAGACTGCCGAAGCAGTCTCTTAATCATTGCGTTTTAAAATCAAACGGCTCTTGTAACCTTACCGGAGCGAAGGCATCTTGTGCAAGCGTGAACTCTCTTGGGAGTACCGTTAACTACAGCCTTAACTCTCTTTACGTTGGGCTTCCATGTTCTGTTTGAACGTCTGTGAGAATGGGAAACCTGAATGCCGAATGACACATTTTTACCGCAGAAATCACATTTTGCCATGTGTCACACCTCCTTTTTAGTCATTAACAGATGATATATTAGCACGTTTCTTTCCAAATTGCAAGTGTTTTTTTTATTTTTTTATCGTAATTTTCAAATTAATTTCAGCTTCGTAAAAAATATTTGAAAATAGACTTGCAATTTCGAAATTAATGGTATATAATGCATACAGAACATTTGTTTGATAGGAC
>JAZRJH010000126.1:0-26511 GCA_045645685.1 Acutalibacteraceae bacterium | reverse complement strand
AACAAATTATAGCAAATTAAAGCCAATGAAGTCAATATCAAATCGAAAATATAAGAGATTATATTAATAATTTTTGTTAGATATTGAAACTTTTTGACATGTGTGATAACATAAAAAGACAGAATTTTTTCGGAGGAAATTATGAGTTACTACATAGCACAGATTCTCGGCATTCTTGTTACATTAGGCGTTATATTGAATTTACAGCTGAAGAAGAAAAAGCACATGCTGATTCTCTCGGTTTTTATCAATGTCATGTCAGCTGTAAACATTCTTTTGCTTGACGGGTTCAACTCGGGCGTTACGGTATGCCTTGTTGCGGTTGTTCAGCTTTTTGTTTCACTTTGGCATGAATACAAAAAAACAGATGTTTCGCTTGCAGAAAAACTGATTTTCCTTGTACTTTATGTTATGGGTGGAGTGCTCGGATACAACAATCCGCTCGATATATTATCAATCGTTGCGGCAGTTTTCTATATGCTTGCCGTTTTCCAGAAAAAAGAACAAAACATCCGACTTATGCTTCTTGTTAATCTCGGCACCTGGACTGTTTACCATTCCATTATCGGCTCAACCGCCGTTTTCGCTCAGGTTGCAGGATTGATTTCATCTTTGATTGCACTTTACAGATACAGAAACAAAGACAAAGCCAAGAAGGATTAATCCTGATTCCCATACATATCAAGGCATAGCTTATATAAACAACAAAACCGTGCAGACTGAAATCTGCACGGTTTTTTATATATGCGGAAGAAAAATGTTATATTGACCAACTGCTGTCTACGAAACGGGTGTGACGGTAAGGAAACGCCCTGAAGAAATCATCTGCATCGCCTTTAATTTCAACACCGTCAATATAAATTGCGGTCTGTGCGGTATGTCCTTCGCCCGCAAGCAAGAGTCTTGCCGATGCGGCAGCGGTAAGCGAAATATCATAATCACCTTCGGATTTATGGGTTACAACAGCCTTTCCGTCCTGATATTCAACTTCAAAAATTCCGTTATTCTGCTCGAATTCATCGATGCAGCGAAGACGGAATTTTCCGTATTTTTCGGGATAAGCGTTGTTTTCAAGAAGCTTTTTAAGGTTATAAATTCTGCCTGCAACACCGTGGTCATAATCATACGAAATACCGTCGATGCGATCTGCAATGCAGGCAAAATCACTGCCCTGATACTGCTTTTTGACTCTGATATTCTTGACTATTCCGTCATAATTACGAAGAAATCCGATCAAACCGTAAACAGCTTCGGGACTGAGCGCAAAAAATTCTTCAACATCCAGAAGTTCGGGTCGTTTGACGGTGAATCGCACATAGCCGTCGGCAACACCATTTTTATCATATCGAATATAGGTGTAATCTGCACTTTCATACGGAGTGTCGCAGAAATGCTTTTTCTCTTCACGGAGAGTCATAAGATTTTCTCTCAATGCGCATTTTGCATGAAGTTCGCTGAGATCTTCAAACTGCTCGCCCGTGTAGAGAACAGCATCTGTGTTTCGGGGAATATTTTTCAGCTTTTCGAACGGGATTTTTATTGAAAACATACGGTTGAGATTCGCATAACCGAATTTTTCGTAATATTCAATTGAGAACGGATGAAGAAATCCGAACATCCAATCGTTTTCAATGGCTGTTTTTCCGATTTCTTTCATAACTTCACGGATTCCGCCCATTCTTCTGTATTCGGGCTGACTGCAAACACCGCTCACAACGACGGAATTGAAGAATTTGCCGCAGTAGTTTGTTCTGAAATCAAACACTTCAACACCTGCAATCAGCTTTCCTTCGTGAAAAGCCGCAAGAACGGGAATATCAATCGTGCTGTCTATTTTCTCATCAAATTTCCATATGAACGAGGCTGCCGAAACCTTCTGATAATCGGCGGCTTCTTCGGGTCTGATATATCTTACTTCCATAGTTCTCACCTTACAATCTGCGTTTCTGTTGCAAGTCTGAGCATATCTTCGTTGTCGCTTTCAACGGCATCCGACATCAGCTTGCGGCGCTCAAGAAGCTCGGCATACATCTTTTCTTTCTTTTCGTTGTTAAGATCATAGAAAAGCATGGGGATGATTCCGAGCGAGCCTGTTACAGCAGGGATAATTGTGAACATTGCAAAAAGGAAGAATTTAACCTTATCTGTCTGCTCTGTACCCATTCTGAAAGCATTTGCTTCATAGCCGATCCACTTTTTGATAGCAGTTGTGACAACTGTGCTTGTGTTCGACGAAACCTTGGCGGCTATGCCCTTTGCAACGGAAGCCATTGCTTCTGTTCTGTAGCCGTTTTTCCATTCGCAATAGTGCAACGCTTCGTTATACATTTCTGTGCCGATAACGGATTTGAGACCGAAGAAGAGAGTCCAGATGATTTCCCAGAGTGCCATTGCAACGCCCATGGGAACAACCTTCTGATACATACCGCCTGAATAATCCTTTTTCATGCCGATACAGCCGAAAAGGAAAACGGCAATATAAAGAATATTGCCGATTTCTTTTGCGAGTATGTAAAGCAGACGGCTTGAGAACCGTCTTCTCATCCAGGGAACCCATGCATAACTCATGGGGCTGATGGGTGCGGCAGGAATACCTGCAACAAGAGTCATTGATGAGAAATGGAGAACATCTGTGTAATAATCATCTTCGCTGCCCTTGATTGCAAATCCGCTCAGGAAATCGGAAAGAGTAATCAGAAGCAAAGGCTTGTTTCTGATTACGGATTTTATGGACATGAGAACGCTCGGAGTTCTGATTGACTGCATAACTCTTTCTTTTGAGTTATAGAAGAACACGAACGACGAAGCGCTCGATGCGATTGTTGTGAAGCATCCCATACCGACAAAAAGATTGGTATAAGCCTTTGCCAGCTTGCCCGCATCGTTGAGATACATACTTCTGAGAATGTCGATAAGAATCGTTACCGCTTGTTCGGGAAGTTTTTCGCCGAAGAATCCCGAAGCAAAGTTAGCAAGGGTAATCAGCCTTGTCCGGTCATTCGGGTGCGGAGTTATCGTTGACATAAGACCCGTTCTTGAAATCGTCTGGAAGGTGGTGATACCTTCTCTTGCAACGGTAAGAATCAGGTAAAATGCAAGTTTTGTTACATCCGTCTGGGTTGTACCTTCAAACAGATGGGGCATAAGCCAATAAAGGCAGGTAAGAACACAGCCGGGAATTGCAAGAAACATCAGATAAGGTCTGAACTTGCCCCAACGGGTTCTTGTTTTATCAATAACCGCACCGAAAAAGATATCATTCACGATATCCCAGACGCTGTTGATGGTGTTAACGATTGTCTGCAATCCGAGATCAACACCGACAATGCTTGTTATGAATCGGGTTGAGAAAATATTGATATTGAAACTTTGCGCGGCATCCCAGATTATAAATCCGACAGATTCTTTTGTTCCGACATATCTGCGATCCTGCGTTTTTGACGCGGCAGATTTATTTTCTTTTTCCTGCTGCATACGACGGAGTTCTTCAAACGCTTTTGCATTTGAATTTAAGTCGTTATTCAACGCCATGATTTCACTCCTTTTTTATTTATCAGCAGGGTTCAACCTGTGATGACTCAACAAGTGCATTGAGTGCACCGATAACAGTTGAACCTGCCTGACTGCCTGTTGAAAGCATTTCTTCATAGTGACGCTGTGCCTTACCCCAGAGCTTTTCGCCCATTTCGGTGTTCCAGAGTGAATCTGCAATGAAGGGGGCATAGTCATTATCGGGAACGATATATCCGATTGCGTCGTTGCAAAGACCCATAACAAGAACTGTTTTGTTTTCGCCGATAAGTTCTGCCGTGTAATCATAGTCCCAATCCGTGCCTGTGTAGGACTGTGTTTTATCAACAACATTGCCGTAGACAAGCTGGGGAACAAGCTCGCCGGGAACGGTAAGCATCACGATATCTGTTCCGATTTCAAGATAACCGACTTCGGAAATGATTGAATATCCTGCAGGTGCGGATTTGTCACGGACAACAGTAAGACCGAGAAGACCCGAAACTGCACCGAGCTCCATAAGACCGTATTCAAGGGGAATTTTTACTTCTGCCATTTCAACATTGAGCATGGGCTCAACACGCTTTGCATTTTTTTCGGCATCAAGAATAATTCTTGCAAATTCATAGCCGAGTTTCTTTGCCTGCTTATAATCTTCGACTCTCGGATCTGCCTGAATTTCAGCTTCAACTTCAGCAAGAACAGACTCGGTTTGAACACCGCCTGCACTGACGGAAATCGGCGACTGTGCGCCCTGAATGAACATGAAGTTCATGCCTTCTTCGTTAATTTTGTATTCGATAAAGTTAGGATAATCGGCTGAGAGAAGCTTTGTAGCTCTGTTGATAGTTGTGGGGTGACCGCCGACATTTGCAAAAATTGTGGGGGCGGATTCCTTGCTGTCGGGAACAAACCTGAAGCAGGCAATCACGTGCTGATAGCCTTCCATATCATATCTGTTATTGAAAATATAGCCGTATTCATCATCGAGATAGTTATTGTTTCTTTCGCTGTAGCCGATACCTGCGGTTTCAAAATAATAAAGTTCACCGGGTTCTTTGTTCATATAAGCCTCAACAATCGCATCGGATGCGCCGTCAATCATAAGCTCATAGAATTCGGGGTCAATGCTTCTTGTTTTTTCAACAAAAGGAAGAAACGAGAAAAGATTCTGAAACATTGATTTGATAAGAGTTTCAAGACCGAAGCCCTGAGTGTCAATAACAGTATGGCAATGTGTACTGTTGATATTGATAGCTATAATATCGCTTTCAACACTCATTTCCTTGAGCTTGCGCTCTGCTTCTGCACGGATCGTGCGGACATCAGCATTGCAAACACCGATACCGTCAACCGAAACCATAACAGCCGTGCCTCTGCCCGAGTTATCGCTGATTGCTATTGCATTTGCACCCTGATCATCATAAACGCCGTTGATTTTCTGGGTGAAATAACCGCCCGTGTAATATTCCTTTGAACCGTCTTTCAGGTTTTCGGGAACCATGCTTGCCTTACCAAAACCGAGATACCATTTTGCATCTGCGGCAGGTTCATCAATAAAATTTTCCGTACCTTCATAGAAGTTTTCGGTTTTATAATCATTAACATCAACAAAATCTTTGGGGAAAAGTGCGCCGAAACCCATGAAAACGGCATTGAGCAAACCGTTGATAGCATTGGTGCAGAACATAACTCCGCTGTTATCCGCAGCTTCTCCGTCAGATGCGGTTGCAAAAACCGTGCCTGTGAGCATCATGGTAACTGCAAGAATGAGTGAAATAACCTTTTGAAATTTTCTTTTCATCTGATATTTTCTCCTTTGTGTTCATATTTGCGACTTTCAATGAGCTTTTCAGCTTCTTTCTTGTGAGAGATTTTATCACTCAACTGACGAAGAATGAAATAAAGCTCACCCAAAGCATATTTGTTGTAAAACTCCCCTGCTTTCACATTCAGAGTGAAGGTACGGTCAAAGAATTTATCAAGCACACGTTCAGCTTTGTTCGGATTCATATGCCTGACGGCATAATCCGAAAACTCATAGTCAAACTTTCTTTTTACAAGAGAATCAAAATGAGCATCTCCCCTTACAAACGGAACGCCGATTCGGGTTGCCGTTGCGGCAAAAATTACGATGTCATTATCATTGGGAAGAGTAATTTCGGTTCTTCCGTTCAGGGGTATTTCTGCATGAAAAAGATAAAACTGTTTTGCGGTAAGATTACCGTTTTTGCCGTGAGTATGAGTCAGGGTCAACGCCTGCGGAACGGGTTTTATGTATCCCGTTTCTCCCGAGCGCATCAGATCCCAATGTCCGAGAGCTTCAAAGCAATCGGGAACGGTAACGGTTGTGTCATTGAAACAAACAGTCTTGTCGCCATTCAGAGATGCAAGCAGAAAATGAACGGTTTTGTATCCGCTGCCGACATTGATTTCGCTGCCGTCGCATACAAGACAGTTATTCTCTTCGGTTGAGAATGAATATCCGATTCCCGAGAACAAAAGCTCTTCGGGAAGAATTTCACGGGGAATTGATATTCCGCCTTTGAGAGTTGAGCTGTGTCTGTTTTTATCCGATGTTATACCAACCGCATTGTTTTTCAGCAGAACATTTTCTCCGTCGGGTTTTGCTTCTGCCTTATCAAAAACAAGAGCGAAACTTTTTATTCCGTTATGCTTCATATCAAATCGGATTTTTCCGTCATCAACAGGAATTCTGCAAAGCCCGGTTTCATCACCTTTGACTTCGTACGCTTCGGTTATCGGGTTTGAAAACATCGCTTCAACACCGCCGATATCATTGCCTGAACATTCGGCAACACGAAGAATGATTTTGTCGGAATTCTCAGCCTTTTTGACCGCAATAATTCTGACTTTGTCATTATTAAGTTTTACAAACGAATAATCTCTGCCGAGTTTTCCCGAATGCTTTTCTGTTAAGAAAGTATGCATCGGCTGACAGAATTCATCGGCATAAGCGGTAATATCATCGGGATTTCCGCCGTGACCCTTGATTGCAAACGAATAACGGTTGATACCCATATCCATAACGTGCTGCGAGCATTCCCAGCGATAACTCGTCATGGGAGTATGTATAAGGGTGAGTCGGAGAGTTGAGTCATCGGGTTTATCCCAACCTGCTCTCGAATCGCTGAAAACGGCAACTCCGAATTCTCCGCTTTCATCCGTGATATCCGCCCATTTCTGCGCAGGGACTTCGCAAAGTTTCTTTGTGTTGGTTGCACGCTTTGTGAAGCCGAGTCCGATATCATAATTTGCGGTTTCATTTTTTGCTGTAAATGAAAACTCTGCTTTGAGAAGAGACGATTCTTCACGCCAATCTGTTTCGCTGAAAACAGAAAGATATCTGCTTTCACAGTCAAGGGAAAGAATCTGCGTGAATTTTGATTTCCCTGCTGTTTTTGTTATTTCAAGAGAGCAAAGAGCCAAGCCGTTGTCCCTTATTTTCACTTCGGGATTTGCGGCGTATATATAAGGCTTTTCGCACAAATCTTCATACTTGATTTCCCATGCAGGCCAATCAAAACTGTGAGTGTTGTTATGCACGGCAAGTCTTATCGGCTTGCTCAGAAGTTCTTTGCCGAGTGTTTTATCAAAAACGGAAGATACGTCTCCGTTTGAATCAATCATAACTCTGAGATATTTGTTTTCGAGCGAATTTTCGGTTACAGAAAGCTCTGTTCCGATTTTTGAAGCATTACCTTCCCTTAAATCATAAACCGCAAGTCCGCATGATAAAACATCTGCAATGAAAGTTATTTCTTTTTCTTCTTCAGAAACAATTTTGGTCTGCGACGGCACTTCGTTTCCGTTTTTATCGTAGACCGCAAATGAATCCGCATTGCTTCTGACGGTGACTTTTACCGCCTCTTTTCTTGAAGAAGAAGTCTGCACGGGATTTGAAACAACAACGGGAATCCCCTGCACAAACGAAGTGTCAAGATTTTCCGAAAGAGACTTGCAGGCGGATGTGTATTCTGCAGAGAATGTGTTCATCGCCTGAACATAATCGTTATGATTCCGCTTATAAATTTCTTCAAAGGATGTGCCCGTGATATCATCGTGAAAATGGTGGGCAATCACATTTTTCCATGCACGCTCAAATCCGTATTGCGGATATTCCGAAAAACCGTTTATGAGCGATGCCGCCGAAAATCTTTCCGCCGCATCCGCAAGAAGCTCGCATCTTCTGTTCCATCTTTTGGTGACGGTTCTTGAAGTGTAGCTTCCGACACCGTGGGCTGTGAGAAGGAATTCTCCGTCATAAACGGGCAAGGAATAATTTTTCTGCGAAAGCATATCAAAAAATTCCTTGGTAGATGCGGAATAAACATCAATTTCCGAATTGCCGTTATTACGCTGTGCATTCACAACATTTTTAACAGACGATTTATGCGGTGCACCTCCCCTGTCACCGTTGCCGTGATAAGCAAAAGTGACTTCGGGAAGACCCTTCTTTTTATTATTATCGAGTTTTTCGAGCACTCTGCGTACTTTGGTCATATTTTTGAACGCCGTTGTGTAGGAAAACGGCATGAGCGCCGCCCATACTCCGTTGCCGTCAATACCGACCCATTTGCCGATATCGAACGGAACATCAACCGAGCATCCCCAGAAAAGCTTCCCTGTTGAAAAACCCGTGAGACCCGAATGAGCTGCAACGGTCGGCAGAGCTTTTCCGAATCCGAAGCAGTCAGGCAGGAAAATGTCGTTTGACCTGACACCGAATTCCTTTTCGAAAAATCCGTTGCCGTAAAGAATGTTTCTGATAAGCGCTTCGGGTGACGGAATATTGACATCACCGTTTTCATAGCAAGCTCCGCACGGATGCCATCTGCCATCTTTTATATAACGCTTAAGTTTTTCATATTCTTCGGGATAATATTCTTTGATAAGCTCGTACCTGTAACTGCCTTCAAAATTGAATTTATACTCGGGATATTTTTCAATAAATTCAAAATTTCTTCTGAGGGTATCGGGAAGATATTCTTCAATTGTCTGCTCAAGAGACCATAGCCATGAAGTGTCGAGATGAGCGGTTGCCGCAGTATATATCTCTGGCTTTTTATTTTCCATAGTTATCTTACGCTGTCATAAGCGTCTTTTTCTTCGTTATACTGAATACCTGCAAGGCAATAGTTTGCGGGGTTTGCAACATAACCTGCCGCATCGTTCATGAGATCCATGATGATGATATCTTCGCCTGTGTATTCTCGGATGGGAAGAAGACCGAAGCCTTCTGCACCTTCGCCGCCGATAAGAAGCTCACCGAAGGTTTCGCCGGGGCTCATATAAACTTTCATTTCATCGCCGATTTCAAGATATCCGACTTCGGAAACTGTATAGTATCTGCTCCAGTTATCTTTGAGAACAAAGTTATCGGCAACGGAAGTTTTTCCGAGAAGAGCGATGATATTGTTATCAATCTGAACGGTGAACTGCTTTAATCTGATATTAAGAACCGGTTTGACTTCAACGGCTTCAACAGTTTCAAGTCCGTCATACCAAACGGTATAATTTTCCTGACCTTCAAGTTTTTCAATATCAAGTCTGTCTCCCGTGAGTTCATTAAGCTCAATTCTTTCTTCTTTTGTCATGCTCATGCCGAGAAGAATATAAGCGATTTCGTAGCCGTAACGGATTGAAGTGTAATGTGCATTTCCGGGGAATTCATCAACGCCGTCACCGGTAAGTCTTCTGCCTGAAGTGACTGTTGAAACATTGCCCTGAATGAAGATGAAGTTATAACCTGCATCGTTCATAACCATTTCGGCGCTCCAGATGAAGTCAGCCGTGAATTTCTTATCAAAAGAAAGTGTCTTTTCGGGGTCTGCGCTTGCCCAGTCATAGCTTGCGGATTCGGGATGACATCCGTAGGTTGCAATGATTGTGGGAGTTTTGCTTGCATCTGCGGGAACAAATTCAAGTTTATAAATATTTGTGTCAAGTGCGATGGGAGCTGTTCTGTCAAACATATATTCAGCAATATTCATTTCGGAATACCAGAGTTTACCTGTTGTCATGTCCGAAAGAGCATCTTCAACCGCTTTCTTTGAGCCTGCAACAAGAGAATCGATGAATGAACGTTCAACACCGTATCTGACATTGCGGGTAATTTTGCTGAAAGAGTTATTGATGATGCATCCGATGGGGTCAGTCCATACACCCTGAGAATCGATGCCCGTGTGGATATGTGTGCATGAAACGTTGATGCTCACGATGTTATATTCTTTTGCAATTTCTTTGAGGCCTTCACGGATATGTCTTACATCCGCATTGGCAAGACCCATTGCATCAACAGAAATGAAAACAACATTTCCTCTGCCCGAGCCGTCATTCATAACAACCGCTCTTGCCATAAGGTCTTCTTTGTTGCCGTCTTCGTCGGTATACATATCGTTGCCGAAAACATAGGGAAGATAAGCGCCCTTTGCATATTCTTTTATGCCGAAATCTTCGGGAAGAACAGAAGCCTTGCCATAGCCGAGACTCCAGACTTTTTCGCCCTGAGGCTCATCGATGAAAGTATCCATACCTGCATAGAAGTTATCATATTCATCAACATTGAATTTTTCATAATCAGCAACAGCGGCAGAATCGGGAATGATGAGTTTAAGCGCTGTGCCGAGCAAATCATTAAGAAAGAAATTGCTGATGCCGTTAACCGCTCTTGAGAAAACGGTTTCTTTTTTCATATCGGCAACATAATCCGCAACTGAATTATATGTTGTTTCGGTTTCTGCTGCAAAAGCAAGAGTAGGTGTCATAAGACAAATGCACAACAACAACGAAACAATAATTCTGAATGTTTTTTTCATATCAAATACCTCTTTCCGTGGCTGAACATATATTTATTATATATTACTACTTTATTAATAAAAAGTAAATATTTTTTGTGTAAGAAAACCAAATAAAATTTATTTTACAGTTTCTGCATATCGGTTAAAATTATATAAATTTGAGCGATTATGTATTGATTTTCGAAGAGATTGATGATAACATTATGATATCAACAAAACAAGGAGAAACGAAATGAATATTCTTGTTCTTAACGGAAGTCCGAAGGGCAAATACAGCATCACTCTTCAGACAACAAATTATCTCATGCAGAAATATCCCGATCATAAATTTGAGATTCTTGATGTCGGGCAGAAAACAAGGTCTCTTGAAAGAGATTTCACCCCTGCCGCTGAAATGATTGACAGAGCAGATTTGCTCATTTTTTCCTATCCCGTTTACACATTCATTGCCCCCTATCAGCTCCATCGTTTTATCGAGCTTCTCAAGGCATCGGGCATAAATCTGAGCGGCAAATTTGCAACACAGATTTCAACATCAAAGCATTTTTATGATGTTACCGCTCACAGATATATTCAGGATAACTGCTGCGACATGAGAATGAAATATATCAAAGGATTATCCGCAGACATGGATGACCTTTTAACCGAAAAAGGTCAGAAAGAAGCAAGTGATTTCTTTGAATATGTATGCTTCTGCATGAACAATGATATATACGAAAAAAGCTCGGTTACCGTTTCCGAGCCGAAGCACAGACCCGTTTCCGTGCCCGAAAACAAAGGTGACAAACAGGGCGATATCGTTGTGCTTACAAACTGCAAAAACGATGATGAGCAACTCAAAAACATGATTGCAAGATTTCAGGCTGTTATGCCGAGAAAAACAAGAGTTGTCAACATAGGCGAATATCCTTTCAAGGGCGGATGTCTCGGGTGTCTCAACTGCGCAGTTTCGGGCAAATGCGTTTACAAAGACGGGTTTGACGATTTTCTTCGCAACACCATCCAGACTGCTCAGGCTATTGTTATTGCATTTTCAATCAAAGACCATTCAATGGGCGCATCATTCAAGCTCTATGATGACAGACAGTTCTGCAACGGTCACCGTGCCGTAACAATGGGCATGCCGATGGGTTATCTCATCAGCGGAAACTATGCCGATGAATTCAATCTTCAGATGATTGTTGAAGGGCGTGCGCAGGTTGGCGGAAACTTCCTTGCGGGAGTTGCAACCGACGAAACAGACCCCGACGGCGAAATCGACAAGCTCGCTTCTTCGCTTGAATATGCACTCAATGCGAACTATGTTCCCCCGCAGAATTTCTACGGTATCGGCGGAACAAAAATTTTCCGCGACCTTATCTGGCTGATGCAGGGCATGATGAAGGCTGACCACAAATTCTACAAGGAACACGGTCAGTATGATTTTCCGCAGAAACAGAGAGCAAAGATGCTTGCCATGTATCTTGTCGGCGGATTGGTATCTTCCCCTAAAATCAAGTCAAAAATGGGCAATATGATGACAGAAGGAATGCTCATGCCTTATAACAAGGTTCTCGGAATCAAGACGGATTTCAAGAAGAATTTCAAAAAATAATGCAAAGAAAAAGACCTGCCGACGGGCAGGTCTTTCTTTTTATTTATTGATTGAACTCACGGTTTCAAAAGCCATCTGCGGATAGTCCGTCATAATGCAGTCTGCACCGTTTTGCGCAAGAAGTTTCACTTCATCAGCATCGTTGATTGTCCAATACTGAACGGCAATATCATTCTTATGCGCATAATTGAGCATTTCGGTTGTGCCGAGATTGATGATATTATCAAAAGCACTGGAGCCGTAAGGAATCTGCAGAGCAACATAGGTAGGATTCACATCCTGCAAATTCCAGTTCATTCTGAAATAGAAATAGAACTGAACAGCTTCGATTGCATCGGCAGTTCGTGAAATCTCGGGATATTTCATGTTCATATATGCAGAAGTATCGGGCGCAAATGTTGACCAGATAAATCTGTCCTGAAGATTTCTCTCGGTGATAATAGAATAGAGCTTGTCAACCGCCTTGTAGCTATTGATACTCAGACTTTTGATTTCAACGCAGTATTTATACTTTTTGCCGTTGCTGTTTGCTTCAACATAATCGATTATTTCATCGCAGGTAAGAACACGGAGATTATAAGGAATATCATCTCCTCTGAGTCCTCTGTAAGGATATTCTCCGTTGAGCTTGAAATTCTCGCCGAGATTGAGCTGCTGAGCTTCTTCGAGCGTAACGGATGAAACATAAACATTATCTCTGCCGAAAACTTCAGCGGCATTTGAAGTGTCATCATATGTCAGATTATGGAGCAGAACAAGTTCGCCGTCTTTTGTTATCTGAACATCAAATTCAAGAGTGTCAACACCGAGATTATCTGCATTTTCAAGAATATTTTCAAACGCCATGAGAGTGTTTTGCGGTGCAACACCTGCACCTGAGCGATGAGCCGCAATATCGGGATCAAGATGCTCTGTTATATAAGGATTGGTTGATTCGGGATATGTTTCAACGGGAGTATTCGGGTCGCCTGCTTCACCCAT
The DNA here is from genome assembly GCA_045645685.1 of Acutalibacteraceae bacterium. Taxonomy (GTDB): domain Bacteria; phylum Bacillota; class Clostridia; order Oscillospirales; family Acutalibacteraceae; genus CAG-177. Next base: position 13,605 of record JAZRJH010000126.1, on the reverse strand, counting down.
AGTAAGCAGAATGGGGATGAGCATAAAAGCGGCAACTGCTCCGTGAATAACATTTTTGATTGCAAGAAATATCGCTGACATAATATCACCTTAATATGTTATTGAATAGTCTTTTTCGAATGTGAAACCGACAGAACCGTCATGAGTTCCGAACATATTGACGGTCATTTCAAGCGCAACGGGTGTTATATATCTGATATGAACAACATTTCCGCTTGTTTTATCAACCGTTGCGATAATCTCGCAGTTATAATAATCGGTTGTGAATTTTTTAACAAAAGATGCTTTTTCCGCAACTTCCGAAACTTCGATAACATCGCAAACAGATCCGATACCGTTGCCTGCAGAAGGGTTTTCCTGATCCTTGAGCTTTATGTGAATGATATACTCTGCACCGTTATCGGTTATTGTTGCACTTCTGACCCATTCGGGCTTGAGTCGGCTTGAATAACTCTGATCGGGAACAATAAATTCATTTGTGATATCTTCCCTTGTTTCATAAACAATGGGGTCGGTGTCGTCTTTCATAAGGCTTGCCATCATACTTTCCGCTGTTGATTCAAGTCCCGCAGGCAAAACAACCCTGTCTTCATTTACGGTACGCTTTTCGTAATTTTTGACTATTTTCTTCGCTTCGGGTTTGATTTTGTTTGCGGCAGTATTGAAATAAGTTACAATTTCATCAACAGAATCAGGAACAGCAGAAACGGTTGTTTCCGCAGTCTCTGTGTGCGAAACATCCTGAGTAACTTCGGCGATAACTTCCGTGATATCCTTGGAAACTGCTTCTGTTTCTTCTTCCGGTTCGGTTTCTTCCTGAATCATTGTTACTTCTTCGTAAACCGATGTTGATTCGGGAGTTGATGTTTCGGGTTTGTTATCATTGTCATCGGCGCATGATGCAAACAAAAACACACAAACAAGAACCAGGGAAATTACAGCCGTTAAAAGATTTTTTCTTTTCATGACGACACCTCATTAATCAATTTTATTAATCGCCGATAAGGCCGTGGTATCTGCCCATCCAATAAGGAAGAAGATAGATATAGGGCTGCTCTGCGGTCATACCGTTTGCACCTGTGCCGGGAAGAGTTGATGTGCGGTTAACTGCTTTCTTATTGATATTAACAAATTCTTCTGCACCTGAATCGCAGACAAACTGGTTGCCGTCATAGTGAACAAGAATTCTTGATGAATATTCAACGGGATATTTGAGCTGTGCGGGAATACCCATAGCTTCCTGCTCTGTATCCCAGACGATATCCTTTCTGTAACTGTTATACATAGGCCATCTGACAAGGTCAAGGTTCATTTCCGAAAGTGACTTGACAGCATTTTCGATATCGCAGCAATTATTTGTGAGCGCACCGTAAACAATGTTGAACATGGGTGAACGCTCAACTCTTTCGTATTCCCAATGATGAGTAAGACCCATCTTGAAGATTTCGTTGTGAGCGCTGTTTTCGGTGTAGACAATAAGGGGATAAATGTTTGTAAAATCAAGCTGGTCGTCGATATGAGCAACATGGCCGTCTTCAACCTTATACTGCATGCAGTTCATTGCATAATGGTGCTTCTTGATGAGCATATCGAAAACTTCGTTATACTTTTCTTCGCCCGTTACATGATATGTAGTCTTAAGGAATGAGAGAATTTCAAGGGAGTTTGTGCCTCTTTCAAAATACCATCTGTCATCGTTATTGAGAAGATCGGGCTCCCAGTTTGCCCATGTGGTGGGAACACCGTCAACATCGGTAAGATGGAAATTATTTTCAAGAATATGATCTGTGATTGTTTTCACAACTTCTGCGATTTTCTTCTTTTCTTTCTTATCTGCTACAAGATCAAAATAGATGCCGTAAGCAAAATAATGACCTGTCATTTCGTCGCTTGAAGTTTCGCCGAGCCATTCACAATCGGGATTATCCTTGCAGATATGCCATTCTTCTCTGTTACCTGTCATGAAGTTTTCTTCATGAGAATATCTTGTTGCTCTTGCTGTGAATCCCTTTCTGCCGGTGATTTCTGTGAGCTTAATCATAGCTTCAACAGCTCTCTTTGCATTTGCCTTCGCGTCGGCATCACCTGTTACGGCATAGCGGAAACACTGGCTTGCGCAGTAAAGGCCAGTGAAAAGTCCGTCATTATCGGAATTGGGAAGCCAACCTGATTCAAGGTCACCGTATTTGCGGAGCGTTCTTGAAACCTGATAGCCTTCGTTTCTTGTGAAATATTTAACTGCATAATCATCGTAATGCTTTGCTTTTTCAGCAAGAGTCATATACTTTGAAGTGATAAGGCTGATGCCTCTGGGAGTAACGGCAGCGATTGTTCCGTTATCGGAAACAGCAATCTTTGTTACTGTGGGATGCATGAGCCATGCGCCGTATGAGAAATAAGAAATCTTGCCTTCGATAAGAGTTATGATGCCTGTGTTTGTTGCAAAATACTTCTTACCGTCAGCGGCAAAATACATATCGTTGAATGATCCGTCGGGAACTGAATAGAATTCATTGCCGTTGAACCAATAATTTCTGCCGTCATAGATATTAAGACCTTCGTCTGAACCTACCCAGACATGACCGAGACTGTCGATTGAAACGCAGTTGATTTTGTTACTAAGAACGCCTGACATTCCGGGAGTGAGCTCTGCCCAATGGCGGCGCTTGCCCTTCATTGAAAGGAGACCTTCTTCCGTGCAGCCGATATATACTGTTTCACCGTATTTTGATTTGTTATCAAGAGCGGCAAGGCATACTGTGTTTTCGGGAAGACCGACGATGCTCTTGAATTCATCGTTATCCATAAGATAAAGGGTGTTTTCTGTGATGAGCCATAATGAGTTATCAAGAGCAACGGAAATATCAATTACGGGTGAATCAAAGTCAGCAATCTTCTTGATTTTTCCCTTTTTGATTTCTGCAAGTGAATTTCCGACAGCCGCATAGAGCTTGCCTTTTCTTGTGAAAAGCTTTGACACCCTTGCATTGTGTTTCTTATATTTACCGTCTGAATATTCAACAAGGCAATCAGGCTGAGCGATATAGAGAGTTTCGCCTTCAAATGCAACGGATGTTACATTCTCTGTATCAACGCCGTTTTCCGCTGTGATAAAGATTTTGTCATACTGTTTGAATTCGCCGAAATAAAGGTTAGGTTTTTTCATAATGCTTCTCCTAATTTTAAAATATACAGTAATAGCATAAATCAAAATCAATTCGGTGTCAACATTAAATATTATTTATATAAAGTAACATTAATATATTCTTGACATTTGATTTTTCGTGGAGTAAAATTTTTATATCTGCGGATTTTGGAGGAAAGTATGAAAAAAGACAATAAGCAAAAGCAAAAATCGCATATTTTCAAAAACACTGCCTTCATGCTTAAATGTGCATGGAAAAGCGCACCGCTGTCGCTGATAATCATATATCTCGCTTATATTCTTGAAAATGTTTATTATTCCGTTGTTATAAACATCATGTTTTTGCAGACTGCCCTTTCAATCATCGAGGGCAACGGCACTTTCAAGGAATTTGCAATCAAGATGTGTATTATCGTTTTCGGCAAGGTGTTTGTTGACCTTTTTGCATATATCGATATGTATACGGTCAGAACAAAATTTGAAATCAAATGCGAAAGCTACATAAACAGCCTGATTTTCAAAAAAGCTCAGGAAGTTGAGCTTGGCTGTTATGAAAACCCCGAATTTTTTGATAACTACAACCGAGCAACATGGGTTGTTGAAAAAGGCGGTTTCAAAAGAATAATCGAAGGCTCTGCATGGACAATCGGCTCTGTTGTGAGCATAGTTTTCCTTATTTTTTACCTTATTTCAATTGACCCGTTTCTTCTTTTCTTCATTTTCTGCCCCATTCTTGTTATCGCATTGAGAGTCAAGAAAAACAACCTTGAGCTTGAAGAAGAAAAAGAATGGACTACTTTTGAAAGACAAAAAGAATACACCAAAAGAACAATTCTTCTCAAGGATTTTGCAAAAGAAATCAAAACAACAGGCATTTTTGACGTTATCAAAAAGAGATTCAAAAGCGCAATTGACGGCAAAATCGGAATTATCAAAAAATACGGTTGGAAAATCGCTCTTATCGAATCGGTTGCTGATTTTCTGGGCGAAATCATCCCCGTAGGCGGCGGTTTCGGCTACGGTTGTTACAGACTTATGGTGCTTCAGAATCTTGAAATTGCTGATTTCTCCGTTCTTATTTCCGCAATCACAACCACAAGAAACAAACTCAATCAGCTTGCACGATATTTCACCATGCAACAGAAACATTGCCTGTGGGTTCAGAATATGAGAGACTTTCTCAACTATGAAACAAAGGTTGTAGGCGGCGATATTGAGCCTGCAGACTTTGAAAGCCTTGAATTCAGAAACGTTTCTTTCAGATATGACGGCAATGACAAAAACACTCTCAACAATATTTCGTTCAGAATCAACAAGGGCGAAACCTTTGCAATAGTCGGTCATAACGGCGCAGGCAAGACCACTCTTTCAAAACTTATCATGCGCCTTTACGATGTTACCGAAGGCGAGATTCTTTATAACGGAATCAATATCAAGGAATACAACCTTGCAAAATACAGAGAAAAATTTGCAAGCGTTTTTCAGGATTACAGAATTTTCGCAATGACTGTTGCGGAAAATGTTCTTATTGAAGAAGTTGACGAAACCAACATTGAACGCGCAAACAAAGCTCTGGTGCAGAGCGGCGTTCACAAAAAAATCATGACACTTCCCGAAAAAGAAAACACCCTTCTCACAAGAGAATTCGATAATCAGGGCGCTCTTCTTTCGGGCGGTGAATCGCAGAAGGTAACAATTGCAAGAATGTTTGCAAAGAATTTTGAGATTGCAATTCTTGACGAACCTTCATCTGCTCTTGACCCCGTTGCGGAAAGCAAGATGTATGATTCACTCATGGAAGGAACTAAGGGTAAAACAGTTGTCTATATATCTCACCGACTTTCAAGCGCAACCCGTTCAGACAGGATTCTTGTTTTCTCAAAGGGAAGACTTACCGAATCAGGCACACACGACGAGTTGATGGCTCTTGGCGGAGAATATAACGAAATGTTCACTCTTCAGGCATCAGGCTACAAAGAGGAGGCGGAAGAAAATGAGTAAGAAAATCAAAAAAGAGCAAAAAACTTCAGGCACAATACGAAACAATCTTTATATGCTCGGTTTCATTGCAAAAAACGCCCCTTTTCTTCTGTTCTTCTATATCTTTTTTGATGTACTGACCAATGTTCCGTGGATACTTTCAAACGTTGTTCTTCTCAAATATATCATCGACGTTATGACTTCGGGCGTTGATTTCTACAGAGCGGGAATTGCCTGCGGAATCTTTGCTGTAATTGTTGTTATCGGCACAATCGGAAGCACGGTTTTCTATGAAATTTTTCTTCCGAAACAGCGTGAAAAACTCAACTACAAACTCTATTCACAGATTTATGACAAAGCAGCCAGAATGGATTTTGAGTCATACGACAATCCCGAATATTATAACGACCTTGTTCTCGCAATGACATCAATGTACGAAAGAGTTGACAGTGTTCTTTCGGATGCGCAGGATATCACAAGACTTCTGACTTCGATTATTTCTATAACCGCTGTTATTGCAACAATCGATCCGCTTTGTCTTGTGTTCATCTTCCTTTGTGTGGGAATTATGATTCCCATCGGCAGACTCATTGCCAAAGTCAACGTGAAACGAACAGAAGCAATGACGCCGCTTGACAGAAAGAATCTTTATTTCAGCAGAGTTTTTTATCTTCAGGACTATGCAAAAGAATTAAGACTCAACCCTGCAGGCGAAATGGTTGAAAGAAGATACAACCGCAATGTCAAGGACAGACTTTTCACAATTGCACCTTTCTTGAAAAAACAATGGCAGCTTTATTTCTGCCAGGAAGCTCTTCCGATGACCCTGCTTGTATATCTCGGAATTGCTCTTTATATGGGTTACAAGGCAATAGTTACAAAAGAAATTACTCTCGGCGAATTTGCCGCAACATTCAACGGTGCAAACTCGGTAAGCAGATGTGTTTTTGATCTCACAAGCTGGTTTTCAATCAATCTTCGTGAAAACGGTCTTTACATTGAAAAATTCCGTAAATTCATGAGTGCAAAAGAAAAAATCATCGGCGGCGATGTTGAAAAAGTTTTTGAAAAACCTGCAACAATCAGATTTGAAAACGTTTCATTCACCTACCCCGGCAACGATAAGCCGACTCTTAAAAACATAAATCTCGAAATCAAGCCTTACCAGAAAATTGCGCTTGTAGGCTATAACGGCGCAGGCAAAACAACTCTCACAAATCTGCTTCTGAGACTTTATGATGTAACAGACGGCAGAATCACCGTTGACGGCAAGGATATCAGGGAATGGGATATCCCCTCCTATCATGAAAACTATGCCGCAGTTTTTCAGGATTTCTCACTTTTCGGTGCAACAATAGGCGAGAATGTTTCTATGAATGACCATCCCGACAAAGAAAAAGTTCTTGCGGCACTCAGAGAAAGCAGCTTCAGCAAAGAACTCAAAAACGGCACAGACACAATTCTTCTGCGCGAATTTGACGACGGCGGTCTTTCTCTTTCGGGCGGTGAAGGTCAGAAAGTTGCGGTTGCAAGAGCGTTCTACAAAAAATGCCCGTTTGCAATCCTTGACGAGCCGAGTGCAAATCTTGACCCCGTTTCCGAATATGCACTCAACGAAGCGATGTCAAGAGCGGCAGAAGACAAAACGGTTATTTTCATTTCTCACAGACTTTCAACAACCGTTATGGCAGATGTTATCTATATGCTTGAAAACGGTGAAATAGTTGAAAGCGGTTCTCATGAAGAGCTCATGGCTCTCGGTGGAAAATACGCCTATATGTTCAATCTTCAGGCAGAAAAATACACCGAAAACAATTAAGGTGAAGTTATGGAAAAGAAATTTTCGGACAAAGCTTTTTACAAAACATTTATAATAATGACGCTGACCATGGCAGGGCAGAATCTTATCGCCTTCGGCGTTAATCTTGCCGACTCCGTCATGATGGGTGCATACAGCGAAACAGCACTCAGCGGTGTCGGAATATGCAACAACATCCAGTTTTTTCTCAACATGGCGGCATCGGGTATTTCTTCAGGAATGGCTGTTATCGCCTCGCAATATTGGGGCAAAAAAGAAACAAAGCCGATTCACAAGGTTTCGGCAGTTGCAATGTGGCTTGGAATAATTTTTTCAGCTCTGATTTTTGTATTTGCATCTTTTGCGCCTGAAACTCTTATCAGGCTTTTCACGGATAAGGAATCTGTTATTGAACAGTCAGTGCTTTATCTCGACATAATAAAGCATACTTACCTTATGTTTACGCTTTCAACAATCATTCTTTCAATATTAAGAAGCGTTGAAACGGTAAAAATCGGATTCTATGTTTCGCTTTCATCGTTTGCTATTAACATTTTTCTCAACTATGCACTTATTTACGGAAAATTCGGTGCACCTGAAATGGGTGTAAGAGGTGCGGCGATTGCAACTCTTGCATCAAGACTTATTGAATTCATCGTTACGGTTATCTATCTTCTGTTTATCGATAAAAAGCTGAAAATGAAGATAAAAGATTTGTTTATAACCGATAAAAAAATGATAAAAGACTATTTCAAAACAGGTTTGCCGCTTATGATGAGCAGTGTTTCATGGGGCATTGCGATGAGCATTCAGGGTGCAATCATCGGCAGATTGATTGAAAGCGCAATTGCCGCAAACAGCATTGCAACAACAATTTTTCAGGTTGCAACCGTTATCTGCTACGCATCAAGCAACGTTGCCTGCGTGCTTATAGGCAAAACAATCGGCGAAAAGAAGCCCATGGAAATTATAAAGAAAAGAAGCAAGAATCTGCAGCTGATTTTTCTTGCAATCGGTGTTATATCAAGCGGCATTCTGCTTCTCACAAAAAATCTTATCATTGATTTTTATGATGCATCGCCTGAAACGATTGACATCACCAATCAGTTTATATGGGTTCTTTCGGTAACGATAATCGGCACAGCATATGAAGCACCCGCACTTTGCGGAATTGTTTCGGGCGGCCGCGAAACATCATTCGTGCTAAAAAACGATATCATCTTCATGTGGCTTATAGTTTTGCCGATGAGTGCGTTGAGCGCCTTTGTTTTCAAATTCCCCGTTGTTGTTACCTTCGCCTGCCTCAAGGCAGATCAGGTACTCAAATGTGCCGTTGCACTTGTTAAAGTCAACAGCTTCAACTGGGTCAAAACCGTTACAAGAGATTAAAAAAACGGACTGTTCGCAATGAACAGTCCGTTAATTTTTATTTGTTTGATTTTGAAATTTTCGGCGGCGGATTCACTTTAACCTTTTTCTTTTCGGGGTTGCGCTCGATGAGCGGTGCCGCACCGTCATTCACGCAAGCGGAAGTTATGCAAACCCTTTCAACCGTATTATCCGAAGGAACGGTATACATAATCGGCATAAGAACGCTTTCAATAATCGAGCGAAGACCTCTTGCGCCTGTTTTCTTTTCAAGTGCTTTTTCGGCAATTGCCTCAAGCGCTGTATCATCAAAGTCAAGCTCAACTTCGTCAAGTCTGAAAAGCTCCTTATACTGCTTGATGATGGCGTTCTTGGGGGTTGTAAGTATCTTTATAAGTGCATCCTTATCAAGTTCACGGAGAGTTGTTACAACGGGCATTCTGCCGACAAGTTCAGGAATAAGACCGAACTTCACGAGATCCTGCTGAATAACCTTTTCCATGAGATTTTCTTTTGCCGATTCGGCTTTGCTCTTGATCTGTGCGCCGAAGCCGAGGGTTGAACCCTCGGAGCGTTTTTCGATTATCTTTTCGATTCCGTCAAACGCACCGCCGCAGATAAAGAGAATATTTGAAGTATCAATCTGAATGAACTCCTGCTGGGGGTGTTTTCTGCCGCCCTGAGGGGGTACATTGGCAACCGTTCCTTCAATAATCTTGAGAAGTGCCTGCTGAACACCTTCGCCGCTTACGTCTCTTGTGATTGAGGGATTCTCGCTCTTACGCGCAATCTTATCAATCTCGTCAACGTAGATGATGCCTCTCTCAGCTCTTTCAACATCGAAATCAGCTGCCTGAATAATTCTGAGAAGAATATTTTCAACATCTTCACCGACATAACCTGCTTCGGTAAGAGTAGTTGCGTCTGCAATTGCAAAAGGCACATCAAGAATCTTTGCAAGAGTCTGTGCAAGCATTGTTTTACCGACACCCGTAGGGCCGAGAAGAAGAATGTTGCTCTTCTGAATCTCAACATCGGAAATACCCTTGCTCTCAATTCTTTTATAATGATTATAAACAGCAACGCTGAGCGCAATTTTTGCCGCATCCTGACCGATAACATATTCATCAAGCTTCGCCTTGATTTCGATGGGCTTCGGAAGAGTTGAAATATCGGTTGCTCGGCGTTTTTTATAAGAAGGCTCGGATTCAATTATCGAACAGCAAAGATCGATACATTCGTTGCAGATATAAACATTCGGACCTGCGATGAGTTTGTCAACCTGATCCTGTGTTTTATAGCAAAACGAACAAGAAACCTTCTTTTCTTCATCTCTGGGCATAAATTTGCCTCCTGTGGATTTACATATAATATAACTGACTGTTGAAAAATGATGACGGATGGCATTTTTGTCGCATGAAGGCGTATAGTGTATACGTCGATTGCGAAAAAATGTCAAACAAACCTCAAGCACTTGTGGTTTGTGTTCCGTCGCATTTGGCAGCAGTCACAACCTTATCTGTGAGCGATTACCTTATCAACAAGACCGTATTCCATAGCTTCCTGAGCTGTGAGATAGTTGTCTCTTTCGGTATCTCTTGCGATTTCTTCGATGCTTCTGCCGGTGTTTTCAGCAAGAATTTTGTTGAGCTTTTCTCTGGTCTTGAGAATATGGTCTGCAACAATCTTGATTTCTGTTGCCTGACCTCTTGCACCGCCGAGAGGCTGATGAATCATGATTTCGCTGTTGGGAAGAGCAAATCTCTTGCCCTTTGCACCTGATGAAAGCAGGAATGCACCCATTGAAGCAGCCATACCCATGCAGATAGTGGAAACATCGCACTTGATATACTGCATTGTGTCATAAATAGCCATGCCTGGGGTAACTGATCCGCCGCGGCTGTTGATATAAAGGCTGATATCCTTATCGGGATCCTGACCTTCAAGGAAAAGGAGCTGTGCCACAACGATGCTTGCGGTTGTGTCATTTACCTCATCGGAGAGAACGATGATTCTGTCGTTAAGAAGGCGTGAGAAAATGTCATAAGAACGCTCGCCTCGGTTTGTCTGTTCTACAACATAGGGTACTAATGCCATAATAATTCAATCCTTTCTCCGCTTTGATTAATAAATGAAAAACCGGCAGTTAAACCGGTTTTTCGTAAGAACTCATAATTAAGTATAGTTAGAATATCCCTGACTTATTCAACCAAAGAAATTATTCAGCTGCTTCTTCTTTCTTTTCAGCTGCTTTCTTTGTTGTTTTCTTTGCTGCGGGCTTCTTTGCGGGCTTTTCTTCAGCTTCGCCTTCTTCCTTCTTTTCAGCAGCCTTCTTTGTTGTCTTCTTTGCAGCAGGCTTCTTTGCCTTTGCAGAGTCGATAACAAGCTTCAGAGCATCCTGTCTTGCAAGTTCAGCTGATACTGTTTCTGCAGGAACAAGTTCCTTGATCTTGGCAACATCAAGCTTATACATTTCAGCCATCTTTGCATATTCTTCTTCAATCTTTTCTTCAGTTGCCTTAAGACCTTCGAGTTCGATGATCTTTTCAACTGCAAGTTCAATCTTAACATCAGCAACTGCACGTTCTCTCATCTGGCCTTCGAATGTTGCCATGTCCATACCCATGTACATGAGATATGTGTTGAGATCGATACCCTGCTGACCAACTCTCTGAGCAAATGAATCAATGTTTTCCTTTGCTTTGTTGTCATACATGCATTCGGGAATTTCGCCTTCAACGTTCTGAGTGAGAGCGTCGATAACTGCATCTTCAAATGCGTGCTGAGCGCTTTCCTGCTTTCTCTTGAGCATATCGTCTTCGATACCCTTCTTGAGATCAGCAACTGTTTCGTAGTCGCCCATATCCTTTGCAAATTCATCATCAAGTTCGGGAAGTTCCTTAACCTTGATTTCATGAAGCTTGATCTTGAATACTGCTGCCTTTGAAGCAAGTTCGGGAGCGTATGCTTCGGGGAATGTAACGTTCACGTCAAATTCTTCACCGATTGAGTGACCGATAATCTGCTCTTCGAAACCGGGAATGAATGAACCTGAACCAAGTGTGAGTTCATACTTTTCTGCCTTGCCGCCGTCGAATGCAACGCCGTCAACAAAACCTTCGAAGTCGATAACTGTGATATCGCCGTCCTTAGCAGCTCTGTCATCAACATTAACGATTCTTGCGCCTCTGTCAAGCATATGCTCGATTTCGTGGTCGATTTCTTCAGCAGCAACCTTAACTTCTGCCTTTTCTGCTGTGAGACCTTTGTAAGCCTTGAGTGTGATTTCGGGCTTAACTGTTACGTTGAATGACATAACAACGCCTTCTTCTTTGCTCATTGTCTTAACGTCGAAGTCACGGGGCTGATCAACGGGAGTGATACCTGCTTCTTCGTAAGCAGCCTGAACTGTTGCGGGGAAAACGATGTCAAGTGCATCTTCAAAGAAAACTTCCTGGCCGTAGAGCTTCTCAATCATCATGAGAGGAGCCTTGCCCTTACGGAAACCGGGAATCTGAATTGACTTTCTCTGCTTGAGATAAGCCTGCTGAATAGCAGCTCTGAAATCTTCTGCTGAAACAGCGATTTCAACTGCATAGGTGTTGGTTTCTGTTTTGTTAGCTGAAATTAAGCTCATTTAGAATTCCTCCGTTTCGGCATTTAAGCCGATTGATATTTTAACGCTATAGATTATAACAAATATATTTAAAAATTTCTATAATAATTTATATATATTTGTATTTTCTTATTTTTAGTTAGATTTTACTGTTTTTTTACTTTAATTTTGGTTATATTGACAAACATTAATATACCAATGCAGGGCAAAACTCGAGATAATCGCTTGAAATGAGCGAAAATCTGATTCCGTCATTTTCGCCGATGAATGCGCCTGCATGGGAATATGAATGAAGATGACCGTAATAACAACGGGTTACTTTTTCCTCTGCAAGAACATTATAAATCTCATCGCATTTCTGAACAATATTAATCGGCGGATAATGAAGAAACACAACGGGTTCAAGACCTGTTGCCTTTGCGGCGGCTATTGAAGCACGGAGTCTGCCTGCTTCACGAAGCACAACCTTTTTATCGGCATCGCTTTCGGCGTCAAAAAACCAGCCTCGTGTGCCGCAAATTGCAAAATTCCCTTCGGTATATGTGTTGTTATGAAGAATATTCAGAGTTGTGAGCGAATATTTTTCAAAAAATTCGTCCGCTTTTTTCTTCGTTGCCCACCAATAATCGTGATTGCCTTTGAGAATTATTTTTCTGCCTGGCAGAGAATCAAGAAATCTGAAATCCTCAAGACCCTGCTCAAGATTCATGCACCAGGAAACATCCCCTGCTATAACAACCGTATCATTATCACTCACAAGACGGCGCCAATTTTTTTCAAGACGCTGTTCATAATCAGTCCAGCCGCCGAAAACATTCATTGACTTGCCCGTAGCAAGCGAAAGATGAGGGTCTCCGATTGCAAAAAGAGCCATAGACATTTCCTTTCTTAAATAATCACAATAATTTCGCTAATAATACTGTTGCGGACATTCTCCGTAAAATCACGAAAGGAGAAAATCACAATGGATAAGAAAATCAGCGAAATTACCTGTTTTGCAAAGAACTGCGTTTATCACAAGGGTGAAACAGCCTGCACCGCAGGCAGCATTGAGGTAGGCAATTCAACAGCCTGCAAGTGCGGCGAAACACAGTGTTCCACATTCAAGCTCAACGATAGCGCAACAACAATGTAAATCAGATACCGAGCATATCGAATACTACGCCATCCATGCTGTCCTTCGAGCAGCAGCCGTCAAATCTTACAGCCTTATCGCGGAGATTTGCAAGCTGTTCGGGGCAGCTTTTTCCTGTTACGGATGCAAGGCGTTCAACCATTTCAAATTCGTCGAGATTATCGTTCTTTCCGTCAACGGCTTCAAGAACAGCAGCGCTGAATTTGAAGGGGCTTGCGGTTGATGCGATAACAGCAGGAGTATTATCCCCGCTTTCAGCCTTGTAGTCATAGTATACCTTGACTGCAACTGCGGTATGAGTGTCGCAAAGATAACCTTTTTCGTTGAAAATCTTTGCAATTGTTGCCTTGGTTTCGTCATCGTTGCAGCAGCCTGCCGCAAACACAGATTTGATGGTTTCAAGAGTCTTTGAATCAACCTCATACTTACCTTCGGATGAAAGACTGCTCATCCACTCGCATACCCTTTCGCTTCCTGCAACAGAGCAGAGAAGTCTTTCAAGATTGCTTGAAATAAGAATATCCATTGAGGGTGAAATTGTTGTGAAGAATTCACGGTTTCTG